>JAYVZU010000581.1:0-3084 GCA_043783075.1 Rhodanobacteraceae bacterium | reverse complement strand
TTCACTGGCGGCGGAATCGCTCTTTTTCGCGGAGCCGTAGCCATCTGCAAACCAGCCGCCGCCCTTCATCGAAAAGGCGGGCGCGGAGATGACGCGCTGCAGCTCACCGCCGCAGTGCGGGCAGGTTGTAATCTCGGCATCGGAAAACTTCTGAATTTTCTCGGTGTGCTTGTGGCAGGCGGTGCATTCGTATTCGTAAAGCGGCATGTTTGGGTTCCTGCAGTTAGTTTAGCTCAACAGCCGCAGCCAACACGGATTCCGGCTATTCGGCGGTCACGTCAGAGCCATTTGACATCGTAAGGCAAGGATATCAACTAGCAGTTCTATTGATTAGGAATATTTTCATACAATTATCCCAAATATTCGTTGACCTACAAACATTGATGTGGCCTACTAGCCTCATCTTACTGAGGTCAAGAGTACGCCTCTGGAAGTACATTGCGAAGTTAGATTTCGCGTCACCACAACGCACATACAGAGCTTTCTGCTTGGAGGATTAACGTGAAACGGTTCATTTTCTTATTGTTGGTGTCAGTAATTCTCCTCAACCCTGCTTCTAGCTCTGCTCAGGGTCCCCATTGGACAAATGACAGTGGCGTTTCGACAGTTACAGATGTTTATACAGGCAATGGAAGGCCTGGGGTCACATCCGCTCTTTTCAATAACCAAGTGTGGGTAGCATACACAAGCACAAGTTGCTCAAGCGGATGCGTGATCAAGTTGGCCTACGCCTCCGCTCCATACAACGCAGTTGCAGGAAATCTTAATTTCTCGACCCCGTCGTATGTTTATATTGCCGGACAAGGAAATATAACGAGCTACAACTCTCCGGCGTTAATTGCCCAAAATGGCTATCTCTACCTGGCATACAACGACGCATCGAATACAAATTGGCTGACGAGTTCGCTGGATGGCCTTAACTGGTCTGCGCCTTACCAGTTAAGTAGCCAATTCCCAACTAGTTGGGCTCCCTCGCTGGCTGCCGACACGCTCAACTCTTCCAGGATATATGCGGGATTCTCCAGTTCATCGACCTTCACCCCGGTAATTTGCGCTATATACCCGAATCCAAGCAATATGGCACTCACGACTCAGACCTGCTACAACTTTACATCGCTGCGTAACATGAATTACAACCCTGGGATGGTCTACAATCCGAATATCAATTCGGGCGTTACGATGGGGTATGAGTGGCGCGGCAATCAGCATTGCCTATACGGATATATTCTTGATCCTGAAACACAGTATTTCTTTGACTACAATGCATCGCTAGCTTGTAGTGACCAGACATCGGTCGCCCCCTCAATGGCAATGTATCAGGGTAGCCCCTATTTGGCTTTCGGGGGCAATAACAATAACCGGCAATTTAACATTCGGTTTAGTCAAGATGGAACCGACTACCTAGCATATAAGCAGACCCAGCCGCAAGGCATGAATGGTTCACCCAATCTGCTCGCGGCATCTCAAACCTTCTATTCTCCGGTGCTCATCAATTTTTACGTTTGGAATGGTCAGTTGCGGTATTTAGAAGGCCAGTAATAGCATACACACCTTACCTAAATGCCTGAGGGAGCGTGAGCAGGCTGCATCGCACTGCCTGATCAGATTGCTAACGTCTGAGCAAGCAGTGCGATTCTCTTTTATTTAGATTGAGCGCTGTTTCCCACTCCCGTTGGGTCGTTGGTTAGGTTATGTCGCCTGTGCTTCTAGATGCTCAGAGTGATTCCATAGCGAAAAGCAACCCACGCAAAAGACTGCCACCAATAAAACGCCCGCCGTCGGTTTCCAGCGGCTAATCTCCGAAACGGCGATTAGGTTCGCTCCGAGTAAAGCTGTGCCGGTACCGATGGCACCGGAAGCTTTTCCCATCCATCTTGCCGGAGCACGTCGGACTATCAGCGTCATCGGGATAGTCAGCAATATGAAGTCGTATTCCATGATCCTGGGGTTCAGTAAGAGAGTGCCCACGAGCATGACCGGCATCCATTGTCGGAACTCGATTCTTCCGTCAAGATAGCGACGCGACAGAACTAATAGGCACGTAAACGATGCTGTGGCGTAGGCAATATAAAAAAGCAGCGCGACCAGTTGATAGCGGAAGCCCGATTGCATCAGCAGCTTACTTAAGATACCGGCTGGGCTTGCTCCGAAATCAAGGTTGTATTCAAGCTGCATATTCACCGCTTGCAAATAATGACGGAACAATACGGGCGAAACTATAGCCTGTATAACAAATAGTGCTACTGCTCCCCCCCCCGCAATTGTAGCGTTTAGCCATTGTCGGCGGGCCGAAAGCACAGGCAGAGCTAGAAGGGTGAGCATCGGCAGTTTGACGCACGAAGCTACAACAATCGCAATGTAGCACCAGAGCCACTTCTCTCGTTTCCACCCGCGTACCGCAGTAAGAAATACCGCGCCATAGAGGGGAAATGCAATGTTGCCGCTCAAGAGGGTGTCATTTTGCAAAAATCCTGGAAAGAATGGAGCGGCGACAGCAACAAACGAAAATAAGCGTCGCTCACCGTTCTCGACCAACTGCATGCCCACCCAGAGCACCGCAAGTACACTTGTTGCGATCAACATCCAATATCCCGGCCCACTGAATGATGTTGGAAAAAATCCAACCAACTTTAATATGCCTAATGTAATTGGCGGGTACACGTAGCCGTTAGGTCGGGCCTCGTCCAAATGCCGAGGAAGATTGAGGTGGAACAACTGCTGTATGTCCATGGCATCAACATACGGATCATGCGCGGCTTGAATTGAGTGAATGGCCCGCAAATACACATCGACGTCCCAACCGGGTTTGTCAAAATATGCCCAAAACGGTATAGCAAACGAGGCTAGTACGCACAGTGTAAAAAACCCCCTCTGATAAACCTTTGAGGAATCTGCAATTTGCAGCGTCAATTCGAGATCTCGACGTGGCTCACCATGACATTTTCAGTTAACGGACGGCGTACAGCGTGGCGTAACATTCCCCACGTGATGAAGCTGCTGACGGAGAGGTTCCATACTGAACCGAGTAGAACTCCGGCGACTCCCGCGACGTACCATTCCACCCCACCCTGCCAGAGGGCGCGC
>JAYVZU010000580.1:0-9290 GCA_043783075.1 Rhodanobacteraceae bacterium | reverse complement strand
GATGGAGAAGGACGTGACCTGCCCGGTTGCGGGTATTCCAGTTCCAACCAGCAGAGTCTGGTAGCCGCCGCCGGTGTTGGAGGTTAAGGTGGAGGTAGCGATTCGCTGACCTACGGCAGTGGGAACGAACTGGGTGGAAACTGAACAGCCTCCGCGGCCACCGCATGAAGGTGGGCCCGAGTATGGGAAATCGCTTGGATTGGACCCTCCAATGGAGGTATTGACGTTGCAGGCTCCCGAGCAGGATGTGGTGAACAAATTGGGTGACGGGTATCCGACGATCGCTGTTCCGAGATTGGATACGTGCGCCAGGTTTGCGGTAAAGAGTGCTACCGTTTGAACAGGTACGAGGGCATTGCTGCTGACCGTTAGAGTTCCAGTCACCGCAGGAGTTGATGGAGGTGGAAGTGGGATGACGGCCGCAGTGAGTTGAACGTTGCAGGTAGCGCCGGCGGCAAGCGTGATTCCACAGGTGTTGGTCTGCGAGAAGCCGGCTGAAATGGCCATTGGGCCAAATGAGATCGGCCCGCCGCCGCTATTGGTCAGAGTGATTACGCTTGAGCCACCACTGGGGACGTACAACTGGGAGTCGGACAGGACGAGCGGGTTGTTTGTAGGGATTCCGGCGATACCTTTTACCACGGCCGACAGCGTGGCACTGGAACCGGGGGCGCTAACCGTTAGATTGGCAACGATGGATCCGAGCTGCACGGGAGCTGCCGTGATGATGAAGTCGCAGAAGGCGTTGACCGGGAGACTAGAAGGGCAATTATTGGTTTGTGAAAATTGAGAAGCACCCGCAAGGCTGAAAGCCTTCGTTAGGTAAATGGCAGGGGCGTCGCCATCGTTAAACAGCCTGACTTGAGCCTGGACAGTCGTTGCGATCTGGGTATCTGGGAAATTCACGGAGGGCGAAGAAAATTGCAGATTCGGTGCCCTGCCCAGCGATGTCAGCGGGGCCGATCGGGTCTGAATCGCACTTCGATCCCAATACTGGATCACCAGTGTGCCAGTCTGCGGTCCGGAGACGGATGGGGAGAAAGTTACGGTGGCGATGCATATGCCGCCAGCGGGAATATGGCCCAGGCAATCGAAGGTGGCGGTGAAAGCTGGATTGCCTGTGCTGAAAGCCACAATGTCGTACGGGATACTGGCAGAGTTGGTGAGCGTGAAGTTAACCGACGAGCTGGAACCGGCGTCGGTCGCGGGAAGACTTGCAGAGACCGGGGTCAGCGAAACCAGAATGCCGGGGGTACCGGTGCCCGAGAGGGCAATAGCGATGCTGGGATTGGCCGAGCCATTGGCCAAAACAAAGTAGGCCGCGCGCGCTCCGAGCGAAGTCGGGATAAAGGATATCTGGTGGGTGCAGGTAGAATTTGCCGCGAGAGGCGAGACGCAGGTTGTCCCCGAGATGGTGAAGTCTGCAAAGTTGACTCCGGTGATCGCAGGAGCGGTTAGCGGGACCGCAGCGGCCGTTCCGTTTGTGACGGTGATTGTTTGGGGAGACTGGGCGGCATAGACCACTGCGGGCGCGAAGGCGAGCGAAGAAGGCGCGACCGTGAAGGCGGAATTGGCAACAAGGCGAAGGCTAAAGTCTGGCGGGACGATAGGCTGGGTTGGCTGGAATGGCGAGATCGGTGGAATGAGATTGAAGAGCGGGGCGGTGTTTTGGGCCGGGTTGTTCGCGAGGTTCAGGAGGGCCCCAATGGTGTCGGTGGGAACTATGCCGCCGACAGGCATGGAAAGAGAGAAGAAGTCGCCGCAGATGGTGCCATCGCCATAGACGCCGCCGGGGGAGTTGATGCAGGCGGCCAGGAGATCGGCGATTGTGTTGACCTGGCTGACTGGGACGGAGTAGTTGGCAGGCAGGTTGGTTCCGGGCGTTGTGCCAGTGGAGGTGTTGGCTAGGTATCCGGCGTAGGTAAAGCTGAGCGCAAGGGTGCTGGCATTGGCGGGACTGGTGCCAATGGCGGAGAACGAGATGATGTAGGGCGTGAGCGCGTACACGGCGGCGACCGTCGTGAGCTCGTTGATGTTGATGAAGGTGGCGGAACTGAGCGAACCGCAGGGTCCGAGGGCGGCCATCATGGCGATCTGGGGGTTGGTGATGCTGGCGATGGGGCTGCCGCCGGTTCCTACGAGGTAGACCAGCGCGGAGGCGGACGGGCAGGTGTAGAGGCCGGTGATTGCGAAGTTGCCGCTGGCGTCGGAGGTGACTGGTGCGGTGAGGAGGGGGGTCGCGGGGGAGCCATCGCCCGTGGTCCCCACGGTGTAGAGCTGGATGGTGGCTCCGGAGATTGGCTGCTGGCCCCCGTGGATGGAGCCGGACATACCGGCGACGGCACCGGTCGATTGGAGGGTTGAGCTAGTTGAGCAGCTGGTAAGACAGCCGATGACGGCGACGGCTGTGAGACCCAGAAGGCTAAAGGTGCCGGAGCGGAGCATAGATGACCCCTCGGGGAGAGCCGCGTGCGTGCGATGAAGCTTGGGGCTTCAGGCTACGATGCCAGTGTACTCGCGAGGTACGGCGCTGAATTGTGATGACGCACACCGATGAATCAGGGTTTCGGGCGCTTCATCGCGGGGGCGTCGGGGTCTGGCGGCGGTAGGGCGTTGGGGTCGGCTTTGGGAGTCGCGGTTGGCGGGGTGGAGCCGCTGGGCGCGGGTGCTCCGGGGGCTGGCTTCGTGTCTGCCGGGAGGTCTGCGCCGTTATAGATAATGCGGGACTTGGCGCGGAATCGCTTGTAGTCCTCGTATTTGACGACGTAGCGGATGCGTACGTCCTGGGCCACATAGCCAGCGCCGCCGGGGAAGTGCAGGATGCCGTCGGCCTTGGTATAGACCGGGAACCAGTTGTCACGGTCCACCTCCTGATAGTAGGTGGTGTAGGGCGGCGATAGGTCTTCGTGGCCCTTGCGAACGTCGTCTGGGACGGATTTTCCGTTGATGAGGACGATCTGGAACTCCTGTTGATCGACCCAGACCTTGCCCTGGAAGTAGCGCTTCCCTTTTACGAGTTCCTTGGGCTTGCAGTCGAAGACGTAGGTGTCGATGTCGTCGACTTTTTGGCGGCCAAGATAGGTGAGGTCGTACTGCGGCAGCTCGGGTGTGGTGAGGACGAAGGGCAGACGGTGGGCGATGTCGTCGAAGTCGGCCTGCGACATCTGGATGCGTTCGAGGGTGTTTTGGGGGGCGAAGACGACGTGCTCGGAGCGGGCATTGTCGTCGGAGAAGACGATATCGGTGACCTGCTGGTACTCGCCGTCGGGCTTGTTGGTGTCGTCGGCGATGGTGTTGACCTTGACGGTCTGGCGGAACGTGTACTGGTCGCGGGCGCGGGCGAAGGCGAGTTCGCGCTCGCCGAATTTCTTGACGACTTCTTCGGGCGTCATGCCGCTGGGTGGCGTGGGGTCGAGCTTTCCGAAGCCAGCCTGTCCGGAGGCGGTGGCACCGTTCGGATTTGAGACAGCCGCGAGCGCGTGGGCCAGCGGGGCCGATACGGGGAGAAGCAGGAAAACGAAGGCCGCGAGGATTTGGGGTAGACCCACCTTAGCGACGATGGAGCCGTCGCGAAGATGGGGCACAGCCTGGGTTCTTAGGTGCACAGGTTGAGTTCTGGCGGGCAGATCTCTTTGGTTCAGACGAGAGCACGGATTGGTTTGGGCAGGATTCATTTTCACGTCGTTAGACGCAGTGTACGCGGGTTGGGGTTCGTTGTGGAGGGTTGGATGCAGGTGGGAATCGATTGGGTTTTGGCAGGGATGATTTCTGTGTTGGGCTGCTTGGCGTGGCATATGCGCCGACAGACCCGGCTGCAGGCGGCGGAGCGGTGGCGGGAGCGGCGGATTCGCAAAGAACTGGAAGCCTACGCCGAGCTGGATCCCTCGATTGCGCAGGGTCTGCACGCGGGGATGGATGCGATGGAAGCCGCGCGGGCGTTGGCCAAGCGAGTCTGCCGGACGATCGCGGAGAAGAGCTCGTTTACACGAGTGGCAATGCTGCTGAGGAATCCTGAGGGACGTTTTGTGTGCGTCGGGAGCGTCGGCACGGATGACTTGACGGTCGCGGCGCTGCACGCCTGGGGCGAGCGGCTGGTGGCCGACGAGGCGAGCGGGTTGTCCATTCCGACGGCGGCGGCACCGGGGATGGTCATGGGATTGCGCGGCGGGATGAAGAGTTTCGCGATACCGCTGGGTGAGTGGAACAAGTTCGATCGCGAGGTGGGGACGTGGGCGCTGAGCGGAAAGAAAGAACGTCGGAAGTGGCGGCGCGCGGTGCTGACTCCGATCCGTACAGGCAATAGGCATGGGAGTATCCACCGGTTGGTAGGGGTAATTGCGATCTGCGCGGATGGCGACCGGTTCGACGGGGCGGGGGCGGATGGGTATGAGGCCTGGGTGGCTCCACACTCGGCGCTGGGCGGTGGATTGGCGAGGGCGATGGGGCCGATCGAGACGCTGGCGAGCAGAGTTGCGACCGCGATGGAAAACGAACAGCTGGCCGAACGTCTGCTGAAGACGGAGAAGCTGGCCGGACTGGGCCAGTTGGCCGGCGGAGTCGCACATGCACTTAACAATCCGCTGACCGCAGTGCTGGGGTTTGCGGAGCTGATTGTGGAGACGAGTAGCGACGTGCGAGTTCGGCAGGATGCAGGGACGATTCTGACCGAGGCCAAGAAGATGAAGGATACGGTTCAGCGGCTGGTGGAGTTCTGGCGGCCCGTGACGGTGGTGGATGAGGCTGTGGATGTCGCAACGATTCTGGAGTCTCTGCGTGCGGCTTGCGGCGTGAAGCTGAAAGAACGTGGGGTGAAGCTGGAGGTCGCCGGGGCACTGACCGTCCCGATGGTGCGCGGCAGTCGGGATAGGCTGCGGCAGGTATTTGAGCACCTGCTGAATAACGCCGCGCAGGCGATTGCAACGGCCAGAGAGCGAGAGACGGATGAGGCGCATGCGATTCGCGTGACGGTGAGCCACGATCTCGAAACTCTGCATGTGATTGTGAGTGACACGGGGCCAGGATTTCGCGAGCCGGGACGGGTGTTTGACCCGTTCTATACGACTAAGGGGCCGGAGCAGGGCGCGGGCCTAGGTCTGTCGATCTGCTATGGAATTGTGCGGGAGCATGGCGGCGAGATCTCGGCGTTCAATTTGCATCCGCATGGAGCGGCAGTAGTGGTGGAGCTGCCGGTAAGGAGAGTTGTGGCCGGGGAGAGCGGGGCTCGGGTGGTGGTTCGGGAGAGAGAACAAAGCAAAGCGTAACTAGGATCAAAGGGAGAAAGGCGGGATAAGTACAGGCAACGGCAGGTGATTTATTAAGACTGGACCAGGTAACTGCAAGGGCTTGAACGGGGACTAAAGGGATAAGGGCGGGATGGTGGAGGTATAGGTACAGGCAACGGCAAGTGATTTATTAAGACAAATACTAGGACACGATTTTGTTTGTTTTGATCCCGTTCTTATCCCTTTGATCCTAGTTCCGCCTTGCTTTGTTTTCGCGCGGAGTAGACTCTGGCTTATGGCGTTTGCGAGACCTAAGAAGCGGGATCCGGTGGGTGAGGCGGGGTTGTTTGAGTATGCCGTCGGAACGCTGGCGCGGAAGATGCGGACCGTGCGGGATCTAAAGCGGTTGATGCGGCCCCGGGCGTTTGAGGGGGCCGAGGGCGAGCGCGATATGGATGCCGTCGTCGCTCGGCTGATTGATCTGAAGTACCTCTCCGATACTCGGTTTGCGCAGGATTACACTCGAATGCGCAAGGAGAACCAAGGGTTTGGGCGGAGGCGCGTTCAGCAGGACTTGGCAATGAAGGGTGTCGATAAGGAGCTGGTATCGAGCACGCTGGCGGCTGCTTATGACGAGACGGATGAGGTCGCGTTGGCTCGGGCGTATTGCGAGCGGAAGCGGATCAAGCAGCCAGTAGATCAGAAAGAAACAGTAAGGGTGATGAATCGGCTGATGCGGGCCGGGTATGGGTCGAATGCGATTTTCAAGCTGCTGCGGGTGTGGAAGGTGGAGGTTCCGGCGGAGGTTTCGGATGAGGGCGAGGAGTATGAGTTGCCGGAGTTTTAGATTTGGTGCCGGGGACAGGAAGACAGTTACCGAGATTCTGGCTAAGCCAGAATGACGACTTTTTCCCTCGCATCCATAGCTAGATGGAGCGGAGAACTCGGGCGGGGAGATAGAAGAGGGCGGCGATGAATTCGAAGACGCCGCCGACGACGATGCCGACTAGCCGGAATGGCAGCAGGACGAGCCAGATGAACGGGTACAGGATGACGGCGACGAGGGCGAGGGGCCAGCAGGTGACGAGAAGGATCAGGAAGACGAACAGTTTGAGCATCGATTGAACTCCTGAGCATCGATTGAACTCCTGAGCATCGATACGGAGATTCGGACGGCGTGGTTCAGAAATTTTTACATCCCACCTCCGCAAAGGCGCGGAGATGGGGCACCCGGAGATTTTTGATGGTCGAGCGGTTGGTAGCGGTGGACTGGTCGGGGGATAAGGGTCCCGGGCAGCGGAAGAAGATCTGGGCCGGGGTTTGGACGCGGGGGAAGGTGACGCTGGAGAGTGGGCGGACTCGCGAGGAGTTGGTGGAGTGGCTGGTCGAGATGGCGCACGAGACTCCGCGGATGGTAGTGAGTGTCGATTGCTGCTTTAGCTATCCGGCATGGTTTCTGGCTGAGCATGGGTGTGCGACGGTCTTCGATTTCTGGCGGCATGTGGCGGCGGGGCACGGGGAGAAGTGGCTCCATAATGCGTGCGAGGATGGGCGTTTTTGGGGACGCAAGGGCCCGATGCGGGATGGGAAGACGCCGGCTGAGTTTCGCGGCGGTGGCCTACCGCGCATGATGCGACGAACGGATATGGAGAACAAGATCGAGCAGGCGCTGGAGAGCGGCGACCCGGATCGCGCGGCCAAGATGAAGGGCATTCAGGCGAAGTCGCCATTTCAGATTGGCGGCGCGGGCGCGGTGGGGACGGGCAGCCTGCGGGCTATGCCCTGGTTGCTGAACCTTTGGAAGAACGGGTTTCGGGTCTGGCCGTTTGAAGCGTCTGAGGACGGCAAGCCACTACTCGTCGAGATGTATACACGGCTCTTGACTGGAGTGGTGAAGAAGTCGAACGCGGAGGCTCGTAAGGCGTATTTGAAGAAACGGAAGAAGATGGACCCACTGTATGCTGGGATTTCTCGGGCGGTGATTGCCAAGGCGGAGGGCAGCGAAGATGGGTTCGATGCGCTGGTTTGCTGTATCGAGATGGTGCGGTGGCAGGGGGAGTTTGCTGGGTTGAGGGCTACGGCGGATCCGGTGTTTGGGTTGGAGGGGATTACTTGGCGGCCCGGGGTCTAGGGCGTATCAATACAAAATACTGAGATTCTTCGCATTGCTCAGAATGACCTCAATCGACAGGCAAGGCGAATATGTGGCGAATATAATGGAAGGCGGTCGGCTTCGCCGATGTCCACATCTCAAGTTCGCGATATGGGGCACCCAGAGTGGAGGTCAGGCATGGTACAACCCGATCGGTTTGGCTTTCTGCATATTGACCTGAACTCGTTTTTTGCGTCGGTGGAGCAGCAGCTACATCCCGAGTACAGGGGCAAGCCGGTGGGGGTTTGCGGCACCATGGCCGATACCGGCGCGTTGATTGCCGCGAGCTACGAGGCCAAGGCGCTGGGCATCAACACACTGACGAAGGTGGGCGAGGCAAGGCGGATCTGCCCGGAGATCATCCTGGTGAGCGGGTCGCACACCCAGTATTCGGAGTTCAGCCATAAAATCGCGGCCGCTGTAGAGCGGTGCTGCCCGGTGGCGCATACGCCTTCGATCGACGAGATGGTGTGCCAGCTGCTGGGGCGCGAGCGCGAGTTGCCGAATGCGCGGCGGATTGCGCTGGAGATCAAGCAGGCGATCAAGGATGACGTCGGCGAAACGCTGCGTTGCTCGATCGGTATGGCTCCAAACCGGTACCTGGCGAAGATCGCGAGCGATATGCAGAAGCCGGATGGGTTGATCGGGCTGCTGCCTTCACAGTTACCGCGGGCGATTGCACACCTTGCGTTGCGCGACTTGCCGGGTGTTGGGGCGAAGACCGAGAAGCGACTCATCAGCAAAGGCATTACAACGATGGAGCAGTTGCTGGTGCTCGATCGATCGGGAATGCACAAGCTTTGGGATTCGGTGTGGGGCGACCGTTTGTACCACTGGCTGCGCGGTGCCGATACGGGAGATGATGGCGCGCCGGTGCCGACGGATGTACAGAAATCGCTGGGGCATTCGCACGTTCTGGGGCCAGAGTTTCGCAGCGATGAGGGAGCCTGGAGTGTCGCGCACAAGCTGCTGCATAAGGCGTCGATGCGGTTACGGATGGAGAAGTTTTACTGTGGGTCGCTGGCGGTGTCGGTGAAGTATGCGCTGACGCGGGAGCAGACGCTGCGGATGGAATCGAAGCAACATTCGAGTGGGATTCAGGGGACGTCGTGGGGGATGGAGGCGAAGTTTCCAGAGTGTCAGGACACGCTGTCGCTGCTGGATGTTTTGCGTAAAGTCTGGGCGAAGCGGCCGCAGGGGGCGGAATATGCCAAGCCGTTCTTTGTGGGGGTGACACTGCGAGAGTTGATACCGGAGGCGGATCATCAGGCGGGGCTGTTTGGTGATCCGGATAACCGGAATCAGCTCTCAGCGACGATGGATAAGTTGAACCTGAAGTATGGGCACTCGACGCTGCACTTTGCGGGTATGTTGCCGGCGCGGGAGACAGCGCCGACACGGATTGCGTTCACGCAGATCCCGGTGCAGTATGGGACGGACTGGATGTAACACGGGTTACAAGTGTCATGCGCAACCCGTGACAGTTTCCTGATACCTTTGTTTTACACGGTGTCCGGCGAGGTGTCCAATAAAATATGGACACCTCGTTTTTTGCTTGACTTCCGAGGTTGCCCTAGTCGACGGCTGTCTGTACATCCTCTGATAGCTTCCGGTATTCGGCGCGCCCACGGACGCCGCACCCAGGACAGCGATTGACTGTTGGATTAGGGTTGCGCGGTCTCCATAGATGGCCGCAGGAGCGGCAGTATCCGCGCATCTTGCGAGCCGACAGGACTTCGTAGCGGCAGATCATGGTCAGCTCACTCATAGTTTGAGGAGTGGGGGGCGGGTTTGGGTTATCCATTGCGCCAGTTTACGCACACGCACACACGCACACACCTCCACGTCTAGCGCGGCCACCGCAAGATCGACCAGCCCAGAACGGCGGCCGCGCCAGCTCTTCCGATCGCAGAGTC
>JAYVZU010000579.1:0-9302 GCA_043783075.1 Rhodanobacteraceae bacterium | reverse complement strand
GGGCAAGGTGAGACTTCGTCTCAATGTGACCAAGCAGCGCGGCGCGGAGCCGTTCCTCCTCCTCAGGCTTCAGCCACCGGATCACTCCATTGTTCATTCGCCGTTGCTTCACATCGCGCGCCGGATTGACCTGCACCTTATCGCGGAGCTTGCCGTGCTGATAGATGGCGGAAAGATGTGCCTTGAGCCGGTTCAGTGTGCTCGGCTTCAACGCCGTTTTCTTTGTGAGACGACCGTCACCGCGCGTACTCCGCCGCTTGACCCCGCTCAACCAGTCCTCAATCTCCCAAGGCCGCACACTCGCAGCAGGTCTGTGACCGAAGGCCGCACGAATCAGGTCGAGACGCTGAGGAGGATTGCGCTGATCCTTGAACAGATCGGGCCGACCGTGAATGTGCTTGAGATAGTCATCGCACAGATCGTTGATCGTGACGCTTCCGCCAAGCACTTCGAGTTCAGGAATCGTCAGCACAGGACGCTTTGCAGTCTCGGGAACGACCCCCTCGCCAGAGCGCCGAAGCGTCCGCGCCTTCTCTACATAATTGATGGCCGCCGGACGGTTTCTCCCGAACGATTTCCGAACCAGCTTGCCATTGATTTTGAATCTGGCGTACCAGACTCCAGAGCCTTCTTCGCGCTCAAACACGCCTTCGACGGGGGTAGCTTTCCTTGGCATCGCACTGCTCCTCTTTCCGACCTGCGACCTTCGCGTTTAATGTGCGAAGTGTGGCCGGTAAACGAACAGTAAGATACTTTTGAGATACCTGACCTCGGAAACGATGCGAGCCCATGCAACTCACTGCCAACAACGGTGTACGCCAAACCCTTATGGATATTGGCGATTTCTGAACGTATGCTATTTTGTGCTAAGCTGTGCAAACACGCGGAGTAACAACTCCTAACGCGAAGGTCGCAGGTTGGACTCCTGCCTGGGTCACCAATTCACACATTTCCACAATAAAGCTCTAGTTTGCTCTGCGCTTCGCATCGTTGGCGGGATGTGGGTATTATGTGGGGGGGGCCATAAGTCTGTCTGCCAAGGATTATCGAATGCGAATAGCCTGTGGTCTCCTGCTGTTTATGCTGACCGCCGCCACATTGTCGGTCGCTCAGCATAGCGATGCGGCGAAGGTTGCTGAGTATGCCAAGACGCTGTCGGCGGCGAGTGCGCCGGTCTTCGACGAGCAGAAGCGGGAGATGCTCGCGAGCTTCGCGATCAGCTGCGCGGATCGTCCGCAGGATAATCCCGGGACACGCAATAACTATCTGTGGAGCTACGAGAAGATGCCGCAGCTTCTGGAGAACTACGACCGGAATCGCGCGTTTTTTGGCTGCGCCAACTGGCACGATGCTGTGGGCGATACGTGGATGATGATGTCGCTGCTGCGGCAGGATCCGACGATCGCGCTGGGTTCGGACATCAAGGACATTGCGACGACGCACTTTCGCAAAGGCAATATGGATGGTGAGGTCGCGTTCTTCTCGGCACCGCGACCGGCGAGCGAGAATATCAGCCTTGGGGTGGTGAATTTTGAGCAGCCGTATGGCTACTCGTGGCTGCTGAAGCTGTATGGCGAGACGAAGGGTTATACAAATGCTGACGGCAAGAAGATGGCGACGGCGCTGGCTCCACTGGCTCGTTGGATGTCCGAGAAGTATGTGTACTACCTTTACAATCTGAAGTTTCCGTTTCGGTCTGGAACGGATACGAATACTGCGTGGTCGATGAGCTTGACGCTGGACGGCGTGTATCTATCGGAAGATACGACGTTGCAGACGGCAGTTCGTGCCAATGCGCTGCGGCTGTTTAGTGCGGATAAAGATTGCCCGACGGGGTTGGAGCCGCAGAATACGGACAACGTTTCGTCGTGCCTGACCGAGGCGGCGTTGATGGGTCGCGTAATGGAGCAGAAAGACTATTTGAAGTGGCTGGATGAGTTTCTGCCGCCGGCTTATTCGGAGCTGTTTCATGGGTATGCGAAGCCTATCGATACGAGTCATACGAGTACCTCGGGCCCGGATGCTCAGGTGCAACTAGTCGCGAAGTCGCACCTGATTGCGCTGAGCTTCCAGCGTGCGTATGACCTGCTGACGATCTCATACGCGCTGCCGAAGGACGACCCGCGAATCCCGGTCTTCAAGACTCTGGCTGCGATGAATGCGACTCGTGGATACGACAACATCAATGGTGCGGGGTATGAGGGGCAGCACCTTCTGGCGACCTACGCATTGATCTACGAGAATGCAGCGAAGGGACCGGCACCGCTCGGACCAGAGAAGCCGAAGGGCAAGCCAGTTGCTGAAGGTTCTGGGCTTGCGGACGGACCAGCTGGTAACTAGACAAGGATGGCACTATGCGCGCACTCTCCACAGTTTTGACTCTCTGCCTCGCTGGTGCCGGAGCACTTGGAGCGCAGAGTAGTGATCCAGCAAAGATCGTTGACTATCTGAAGAAGATGCCGAGCGACAAGCCGCCGGCGTTCGACGAAGTACAGCGGCTTGCGCTGGCGGCGAATCCGTTGGGTTGTGAGGATCATCCGCATGCACCGGCTGGGGCGGGCGCCAGGACTTATTTGTGGCAGCGCGAAGGCAAGCCCGAGATTCTGGAAGAGTACGACAAGAAGCGTGCGTTTTATGGCTGTCTGGACTGGCATTCCAGCGCGAACTCCATGTGGATGATGGTCTCGCTGCTGAAGCAGGACCCGACGATTGCGGTTGGTCCGGCGATGCGGTTGGAGTTTCAAACCCACATCAAGAAGGAAAATATTGATGGCGAGATTGCGTACTTTCAGGGGCTGAAGGGGCCGCTTGCGGACTTCGAAAAGCCTTACGGCTATGGCTGGTTGATGAAGCTGTATGGTGAGGCGAAGAGCTGGGATGATCCCGAAGGGAAGCGGATGGCTGCGGTGCTTGAGCCTTTCCATAAGTGGATTAGCGAAAACTACATCGCTTCCCTGAAGAGCCTCAACTACCCAATACGTGTGGGGCTGCATCCGAACACTGCGTTGGATATGAATTTTACGTTGGACTACACCGATCAGACGCACGATACAGCTACCGCGACTATCGTCCACGACACGGCGGTGCGGCTTTTCGGCAATGACAAACACTGTGCGACGGCGTCTGAGCCGGTGTTCGGTGACTTCGCTTCGCCGTGTCTTGTTGAGGCTGCACTGATGGCGCGCGTTCTGGACCCGAAGGCCTATAGCAAGTGGCTCGACACGTTTCTGCCGGCGGTGGATGCGCCGGAGTTCCAGGTGTATGCGACGGAGATCGACGCGATCCACGGGAACAATCGTGACACGACTGGCACCGATGAGGAGGGGTTGCCGAACGCGCATCTCGTTGGCTTGAACTATCAGCGTGCGGCTGACTTTTTGATGATCGCGAATGGCTTGCCGAAAGATGATCCGCGGGTGCCAGTCTACCGCAGGATGGCGAGCCTGAACGCCAAGCAGGGTTACGACAAGATTGGAACGGCAGGCTATCTCGGCACGCATTGGATTGCGACCTATGCGCTGATGTATGAGAATCTTGCGAACGCTCAAGCAGTCGCGCCGGTAAGGATTGCGAGTACGAAGTAGCTAGTAGAACCGGCACATTGATTTGCATTGAGGAAGAGGCTCTTGGCACTATGCGCATCGCGATCGACACCGGCGGGACGTTTACCGATATTGTTTTCATCCGGGATTCGCGGCTTGTGGTCCTGAAGGTTTTCTCCACGCCTGCTGATCCTGGCCGCGCGGTGATGGATGGATTACGTAAGATTGGGCCCGATGAGGATGTCGTTGTGCGGCACGGCACGACCGTTGCGACGAATGCGATGCTGGAGCGCAAGGGCGCTCGTGTCGCGTTCCTGACGACCAAGGGTTTTGAGGATACGATCGCGATTGGGCGGCAGGCACGGCCAAAGCTTTACGACTGGTTTCAGCCGGTGCCTGATTGCCTGGTTCCAAAGCATCTGAGATTTGGAATTACCGAGCGTGTGAGCTCGCAAGGTGAGTTACTGCGGGCCATCGAACCGGATGAGTTGGCGGCTGTTGTGGAGGCGATCTCGGCGGCTGGTGTAGATGCGATTGCGATCTCGACTTTGTTCTCTTTCGCCAACACCGATAGCGAAGTCAAGATAGCGGCGGCTCTTAAAACGTTGGGTTTACCTCTGTCAATTTCGCATCGCATACTGCCCGAGTTTCGCGAGTATGAGCGAGCTTCGACTGTCGTTGCGAATGCCTATGTTGCGCCGAAGGTCGGGTCGTATATCGCGGCATTGGCGGAGAGTGTCTGCCAGGAATATTCGCGGGGGCGGCTGGAGGTGATGCAGTCGTCGGGCGGAATTATCTCGGCGCGGATTGCTGCTGCGGAGCCTGTGCGGACGATGTTGTCCGGGCCGGCGGGCGGCGTTATCGGCGCGTTCAAACTTGCGAAGCTGGCGGGGTTTGATCAAATTATCGGGTTTGATATGGGGGGGACCTCGACCGATGTTTGCCTGGTCGATGCGAGCGGTCCGCGCATCAGTAATGAGTCGATGGTGACGGGGATTCCGATTGGCGTGCCGATGCTGGATATTCATACGGCGGGCGCTGGCGGTGGATCGATTGCTCGCTTTGACGCGGGTGGATTGCTGCGGGTGGGGCCGGAATCCGCGGGGTCTGATCCTGGGCCGATCTGCTTCGGTCGCGGCACGATGCCGACGGTGACGGATGCGAATCTTGCGCTGGGCCGGCTTGATACGGAGCGCTTTCTTGGCGGGTCGGTTACGTTGGATCGCGAGCGGATGATGCAGTTTATGGAGCAGGCGAAGGGGAGCCTTGCGACAGTGGAAGAGTTTGCAGCGGGCATTCTTCAAGTCATCGAAACCTCAATGGAGAAGGCTATTCGCGTGATCTCGGTGGAGAAGGGATATGATCCACGCGACTTTACACTTGTCGCGTTTGGGGGTGGGGGCCCACTGCATGCGTGTGCTTTGGCTCGCGCGCTGCAGGTGCCGCGTGTTCTGGTTCCAGCGTTGCCGGGGGCGCTGTCTGCCGTTGGGATTTTGTTGGCCGACACGATGCGTGAGTACAGCCGCACGGTGATGAAGAGCGTTGCTGCGGACCTTGAATTGGCTTTCGCAGAGTTGGAGAAGACTGGGTTGGCGGAGTTTGAGAGCGAAGGGTTACGGGGCGAGTCATTGCGTTCGGTCGACCTGCGCTATACCGGTCAGGGCTATGAGTTGAACATCCCTTACGGTGCGTGTATGGCCGATGCGTTTCATGCACTGCATAAACGTCGCTACGGCTTTGCAAATAAGATTCGGCCGCTGGAGATCGTGAATGTTCGGGTGCGTTTGGTTGCGGCTGGCGATCCGTTTGAGGGTTCGAGCGAGGACGTGGTCGAGGGTGATGGGTCTTCGGCGCTGGCTGGTTCGCGCAGCGTTTATTTTGATGGAATACCGCATGAGACGCGGCTCTATGAGCGGGACCGGTTGCATGCTGGCGATGTGTTTTCGGGGCCTGCGATCATCTCGGAGTACAGCTCTGCGACGATCCTGCCGCCAGGTGATGTCCTGCGGGTGGACACGTTTGGAAACCTTGTGATCGAGGTGAGCAAATGAGGTCGAAGGCGGTGAGTCCGATTGAGCTTGCGATCTTTCAGAGTAGCGTTCACTCGATCGCCGAAGAGATGGGCGCGGCGCTGAGGCGGACGGCGATCTCGCCGAATATCAAGGAGCGTCGCGACTACTCGAGCGCGCTGTTCGACCGGCATCAGCGAGTGATTGCCATGGGCGATCATATGCCGGTACATTTGGGATCGATGCCGCTTTCCGTCAAGGCGGTCGTGACGGCGATGAGGCTGAAGGAAGGCGATATCGCTATCCTGAACGACCCATATGCGGGTGGGACGCACCTGCCGGATATTACGCTGGTTTTGCCGATTTTTATTGAAGGCGTGGACGGTCCGTCGTTCTATGCGGCTACGCGGGCACACCATGCCGATGTTGGTGGAATGTTTGCTGGATCGATGGGGCCTGCACGGGAGATATATCAGGAGGGAATACGAATTCCGCCGATTCGAATCGTAGTGGGTGGCGAGGTCAACCACGAGGTTCTGGCGCTGATTTTGCATAATGTGCGAACACCTGCGGAGCGGGAAGGAGATCTGGATGCGCAGATTGGTTCGTGTCGTGTGGGCGAGCGACGTATTAAGGAACTGGTGGCGAAGTATGGGATTGCGAAGTTGGAAGAGCTCTCCGATGAACTGCTGGAATACTCTGAGCGGCTAATGCGGGCGCAGCTTCGCGAGATGCCTGGGGGCCGGTTTGAGGCGAAGGATTTTCTGGATTCAGATGGGGTTACGGAGGATGCGATATGCATCAAGGTGGCCATCACTTTTGATCCGGAGAAGAGTTCTGCTGTAGTCGACTTTGCGGGCTCGTCGGCGCAGGTTGGAGGAAGCATCAACGCGGTGTATGCGATCACTTACTCAGCTTGCTACTACGTCTTCCGCTGCCTGTTGGGAGACGATGCGCCGGCGACCGCTGGCCTGATGAATCCGATTGCGGTGATCGCGCCGGAGGGGACGATCGTCAATGCGCGTCCGCCTGCGGCGGTTGCCGGCGGCAATGTGGAGTGCAGCCAGAGGTTGGTGGATGTACTGCTGCGAGCGCTGGCTAAGGCTGCTCCGGGGCGAGTCCCTGCGGCGAGTTATGGCACGATGAGCAATCTGACGATTGGCGGTTGGGATCCCCGCATCGATGCTCCATTTACTTACTACGAGACGACTGCCGGAGGCATGGGTGCGCGGCCGGGGCTGGATGGCATCGACGGCATCCATTGCCATATGACGAACTCGCTGAACACGCCTATCGAGGCGCTGGAGTATGAGTATCCGTTGCGCGTTCGGTCGTATGGATATCGCGCTAGCTCGGGTGGTGCGGGTGAGTTTAGAGGCGGCGACGGTCTGGTTCGGGAGATTGAATTGCTGGCCGATGCGCAGGTGACGTTGCTATGCGACCGACGTAAGTTTCAGCCGTATGGACTGGCTGGCGGGGAGCCTGGCGCGACTGGTAAGACACTCTTGCTGGGTAGCGATGGTGCAGCGAGTGAGTTGCCGGGCAAGTGCAGCGTTCATGCTAAGCGAGGTGACATCGTGAGGCTGGAAACACCCGGTGGCGGCGGGTGGGGATCGCCGAAATGACTAACGAAAAGTTCTGGCTGAGACAGCTTGACGCGGGTGAGAAGTCAACGCTGGTTGGGTGCTTCGCGGGGTACGCGCTCGATGGCATGGACTTCATGGTCTATAGCTTTGTGCTGCCTTCGCTAATCGTGTTGTGGCATATCGGTAAGGGACAGGCTGGGCTGCTGGGGACGTCGGCGCTGGTGCTGTCATCGGTCGGCGGATGGATTGCGGGACTGGCGGCGGATCGCTTTGGCCGCGTCCGAATATTGCAGGTCACGATCGTCTGGTTTGCTGTGTTTACGTTCCTTAGCGGCTTCGCGCAAAACTTCGGACAGTTGTTGGTGTTTCGAGGGCTGCAGGGTCTAGGCATGGGTGGTGAATGGGCTGTCGGATCGGTGCTTATCGGTGAGACTATTCGCGCGAAGTACCGTGGCCGAGCGGTTGGAACGGTGCAGAGTGGATGGGCAATTGGCTGGGCGTTTGCGGCTATTTTCTACGCAGTGTTCTTCAAATTTCTGTCGCCGGATCATGCGTGGCGAGCGATGTTCTGGGTCGGGCTGGCTCCGGCTGCGCTGGCGATCTTTGTGCGGCGGCATGTGCCGGAGTCTGCGGTGTATTCGAAGAGCAAGGCGGCGGCTTGCGGTTCCAAGGGTAGCTTTCTGCAGATATTTTCGCCGTCGATTCTGGGTGTTACCGCACTGGCGTCTCTGTCGGCGGTTGGAGCGCAGGGCGGGTATTATGCGATCAATACGTGGCTGCCGCTGTACCTGAATTCCCGCGGGCTCTCCGTGATGCACACGGCGAGTTACCTGATCGTGATTATCGGTGGCTCTTTCGCCGGATACCTTACGAGCGCGCATCTGGCGGACAGGATCGGTCGACGCAGAACGCTGATTCTCTTTCCTTCGGGCGCTGTGATCGCGGTCTTGCTGTATACGGCGCTACCGATCAGCGATGGGGCGACGCTGGTTCTGGGTTTTCCGCTGGGCTTTTTCACGTCTGGGACGTTCAGTCCGATGGGAGCCTTCTTCACGGAGCTGTTTCCGACTGCGATGCGTGGCTCGGGGCAGGGATTTTCGTATAACTTTGGGCGGGGCGTTGGGTCGATCTTTCCGGCGCTAGTGGGATACCTCAGTATTACGCTGCAACTTGGGCGCGCGATTGCTGTGTGTGCGGCTTCAGCTTACGTGCTGATGGTGATCGCTGTTTTGATGTTGCCGGAGACGCGCGGCAGGGAACTTGATTCGGTCGACGAAGTTATTGCAGCCTAGTCTGTATCGACACAGCCCAGCCGGATTTGTGTCAAAGTATGAGCGGAAGTCGGGCTGAAAATGTTCGAATTTCGTGGCTGTGGTGGTATTTTCGGGGTCCTTCGACCGCGTTTCGCAGGATAGAACTGTGCTCCACTCCGCCCAGGATGACAACTGTGTTTCTATGCAGCTATGCCTTGCGGAAGCCGACGCCGCGCATTCGGTATCGCACGCCGACCGAGGCTACGCTGACAAACGATGCTAGTTCCACGAAGACCTTTCCGCCATCGAGAAAGTCGGGGTGGCCATCTTTCAGGTTTGGGTCGGTGAGGACGCTGTGGACCAACAGGAGGATCGCCGCAGGAAATACAAGGTAGTGCAGCCGACGCCAGAGCGGGCGGCCGATCTGCGTTCGAAGCAGTGATGAGACCAGAACCAGCACCAGGAGGTACAGCGCGATGGCTCCGGTGAGGTTGATGTAGGGCTGTAGCGGCGAGTGGATGGGCCAGAGGATGTCGAAGAGGCTGAAGTGTGGCTTATTGAGGAAGAGTAGCACCGCCGGGTGGGTCAGTGTGAGCGCGATGGTAATGTATGCCGTCCACTGGTGGAGCGCGAAGAGGCTGATGCGGCGGTGGGGCCAGCGCTGCACGGGGCTGTATCGCAGCGAGATGAACATGCCGAGAAGTAGGTTGATCGAGGCTGCTCCGACGGCGCCGAGGCCGAGGTAGGAGCAGAGGTCAAGAAGGCTGATCGGCAGGGTCAAGGAAGCTCCGCGAGACGGCATGTGGACGTTAGGTGCTGCAGAATGATTGCGACCGGATAGATGCGGTATAGTTACCCTACTCAACGAATAGATTCCAACGCAACTGCTTTTGGATTCGGCCCGGACTGCAT
>JAYVZU010000578.1:0-3096 GCA_043783075.1 Rhodanobacteraceae bacterium | reverse complement strand
GGAAGGCACCTTTGCCACAACTCGGCATAGGGTGTAGCTGAAACTCTGCATATCTCCTGTTTGCACGTTCACTCGGGCACCGCTTCGGTGTAAAAGCTGCGCCCTTCGGCTCTGCGTTCAGAACTCGCGTACCGCGCCCTTCGGGTGTTGGACTCCTCCCCCCTCGCAAGCTCCGGGTCCCTTTCCAAAAGCTTCTGCCCTTGGCAACGCGGCGATGCCGCGACTTGGGAGCAGCTACCTTCGCGCCCTTTGGGATGTGTCCCGATTGACCGGGCAAAAAGGAGAAACACCATGCAGACTCAACAGACCATCACCCTCTTCGGCACCGTCAGCAACTCAGCCACCAGCCGCATCTCCAAGAACGGCCGCAAGTACACCGCCTTCGGGGTCGCCATCATCTCAGACCGCAACCTCCAGGCCTTTCACTACAACGTCGTTGCCTTCGGCAAGCAGGGCAACTTCGCCAAGCCTCTCCAGACCGGCACCCGCATCAAGCTGGTCTTCCAGGCGCAATCCCAGCCAGACAACATCGCCACTCTCCCACTCCTCACCGCAACCTTCGTGCAGCCGGTTCGTCCGGCTGCACGGGGGTAGGGAGCTTCCCAAATTGTCTCGCCACCGGCGAGACAATTACTTCGGTATTATCAGCAGGTCATCGGTAGAATAAAGACAGGATAAAGACGCTTTATCCGCATCTTGAGGTTGGACATGGCAGCGAAAGATTCCGCATTTAAGCCCGTCTTCACCATCACACCGGCCATCGCTCGCGGGTTGATGCGAATCGAGGCGGTGAAATACGCAATCGAAGCGTTGCCCATCACCCCGCGTGTGCTGGCGAATCTGCGGGAGACCGCTCGGCTGTACTCGACGCACTACTCCACAATGATCGAGGGCAATCTCCTCACTCAAGAACAAGTCGCACAGGTCATCGCCGAAGGTCAGCACTTCCCAGGCCGTGAGCGCGACCAGCAAGAGGTGCGCGGATACTATGCCGCACTTGATGAAGTCGAACGTCTTGCCGGGAGCAAGGCCGGCCTTACGGAGAAGAGCGTCCAGAGCCTGCACGCGCTGGTCATGGGTAACGGCAAGACCCGCGCCAAGCCGACGCCCTACCGAGACGAGCAGAACGTCATCCGAGACAGTCGGACGAGCCGCATCGTCTATATGCCACCGGAGGCAAAGGCCGTCCCGGAGTTGATGTCGCAGATGGTCGAATGGATCAACGCAAAGGACGAGCTGCCCGTGCCATTGAAGGCGGCCATCGCTCACTATCAATACGCCACCATTCACCCGTACTACGACGGTAACGGGCGCACAGCGCGACTCCTCACCACGCTCATCCTGCATCTCGGCGGTTACGGACTCAAGGGGCTGTACGCGCTGGAGGAGTATTACGCCCGAGATCTCAAAGCCTATTACGAAGCCCTGACTGTCGGGCCGTCCCACAACTACCACTTGGGCCGCGCCGAGGCCGATATCACCGGCTGGCTTGCATACTTCATCGAGGGCATGGCGACCTCGTTTGAAAAGGTTCACGCACAGGCGAAGAAAGAATCTCAGACTGGAGTGGCAGACCGCTCTCAACTTCTCAGGACTTTGGACGCCAAGCAGCGGAAGGCGCTCACGCTCTTCGAGCACTCGCGCGAAGTCACAGCGAAGGAGATCGCCGAACTATTCGGCTTCCAACAACGAACGGCATCGGCCCTATGCCAACGCTGGGTCGTCGAAGGATTCCTGGTCATCGCCGACCCGTCAAAGAAGGGCCGCCGTTATCGCTTGAGTGACGAACTTGAAGAGCGCATTGCAGGACGGCTGTGATCCTCTTGAGCGGACAAGCATACCGGTATCAATGGAAGAGAATCGAGTAAAGATCCCTTAGCTGACTGACCGCCGATTCAATCACCTCGTCCTGCTCAACCTCAGTACGCAAGAGAATTGGAAATGCGATCTTCCATTTGCCATCCTCTCGCTCAATGGCAAAAACGCGCCCGTCAGCTAACCATTGAGACAAAACTTTGCGAAGCGGTTCATAGTCCTCGTGTTTTTCAAAGAGCAGCCAAATTGGACTAACACCGTGAGTCGACCAAGTGCCGGCGTCGAAGCCAATCCAAGCGCTTCTCCCCGCAAACGTTCCCAAATATCCTGACCATCCTGGGCCAGAGCTCTCGTGCTGCTTTTTCTTTGGAAAGACCTTGAAGATA
Organism: Rhodanobacteraceae bacterium; assembly: GCA_043783075.1. Taxonomy (GTDB): domain Bacteria; phylum Acidobacteriota; class Terriglobia; order Terriglobales; family Acidobacteriaceae; genus Edaphobacter. The sequence goes on along the minus strand of JAYVZU010000578.1, from coordinate 895 downwards.
TCTGCAACCTCTTCTATATCAATCAGAGACCGTGTCAAAGATGCGTAATCGACCACCCTCTGCGCAAGAAGCCGATTATCTAAATCTATGGAGCTGAGAGGCTTGACTCGTTCTTCGATTGCCACGTTGCACAACCTCCGCAGTTGATGGAAAAACATGAATGCTTCTGTCGAAGTGCTCGGTGAAGACGCCTTCGTCTGATTGTTCGAGATGCTCTTCTCCACTGCCGCAAGGACTCTATCCCAAGGAACGACACTTACCAGATGCTTTCGCGGCCACTCTGGCAAACCGCTTCCAGACAAAAATCCCAGCTCAAAGCAGCGCCGATTCAGTTCGTCTCTGATAGTCTTCACGCGTGTCGGACGGGACAATGAAGATGACGAAACCCCCATCGAAGTCCAAGTCATCAAAATACCCAACGGGCTGATGTCCAGTGAGCCTCGCCCAGAACTTGTTTTCTATGATGCCGTGACATACGCCTTCAGAATTCAGGATCAGGAGGTCAGGAACTCCGTTATCACCTCGGGTTCTTGACTCCAGCAGATAATCTTCTGGAATTGGATGACCGAGTTCGGCGACAAGACTACCAAACGCAGACCTTGCAGGGGCGAAGTGATTGAGCAAATATGCCAAAGTGTCCGTGGCGATGTCTTCCGCTTTGTGTCGATACTGACGAGCAATGTATGCAAGAAAGCTTTCCATTATCCCAGTGCCTTTCGCATGGAATCGAGGGGCAGACAGTTCGAGCTAACAAATTCCTAGAACGACTTGGCACTCGACGGATTCAAGATCGTAGCTTCTCACAATCGAGGGCAAAACTGTAATCGACTAATCAATCTGTCCGCCGATTCAGCACCGCCAGGGCAGATCGCAAACTCGTCTGATCCATGTGAGC
>JAYVZU010000577.1:0-9321 GCA_043783075.1 Rhodanobacteraceae bacterium | reverse complement strand
AAGCGTTTCCTCCCCGGTCGACTGGACGAAGCGGTCGCACGAAGGTTGCCGTGAGAAGTGGGATGCTTGCGATGTTGTCTGGCTGAGACTGCGCCTGGACGACTAGCTTGATGCGAGTTCCCGTCTGGAGTTGCTTGGCGAAGTGCCCTTGCTTGCCGAAGGCAACGACGTTGTAGTGAAAGGCCTGGAGGCTGCGGTCGGAGATGATGGAGACTCCGAAGGCGATGTACTTGCGTCCGGTCTTGGAAGTGCGGCTGGTGGCTGAATTACTAACGGTGCCGAAGAAGGTGATGGTCTGTTGGGTCTGCATGGTGTTTCTCCTTTTGCCCGGTCACTCGGGACACACATCCCGAAGGGGCGCAAAGGTGCGCTGCTCCCAAGTCGCGGCTTAGCCGCGTTGCCAAGAGAAGAAGTTTTTGGAGCGGGGACCCGGAGCCTGCGAGGGGGGAGGAGTCCGAAACCCGAAGGGCGCGGTACGCGAGTTCTGAATGCAGAGCCGAAGGGCGCAGCTCTTGCACCGAAGCGGTGGCCGAGTGAACATGCAAACAGGAGTATATGCGGCCTTTATCACGATGCCATCAGCCGACGCTGGACAGATAGCTTCTCTCTCAACTAGGTTCGGGAGCGGTCGTGATAGCAGCAGGCGGATTTTCAAGCGTACGACGTGTCCTCGCGAGTGTTTCGCTCCGTCGTCTGAGCTCCTTCTCATAGGACCAAAGCTCGCCGAGATCGTTCCGCATCTCATCCTTGCTACGGACTACAGGTGGGCGGCCGGCGGCCCGGTCATGGCCAGAAAACTCCGATGCCTTCTTCATCGCAAAGAATATTTTTGCGTAGTCAGCATCGGTGACTTCGACGCCCTTGAGAGACTGGGTGGCAACACCTGGCTGGAAACGTCCCACAACATCATTGAGCAGACATTCTTCCACAACCCTCTCCCATGTCTCGCGCAGTTTCGAATAAAACTCTTCTGTCTTTTGCTGGTACTCCGCTGGAGGACAGGACGCCGGGTCCGGCAGCGACTGCACTATTGCCTCGATGATTGGTAGCCGCTCTCTTACCTTCTTCACTTGCCACGGGCCATCATTACTTGCCACCTTGCCGAAACCGTTTGGGCCGTCCGTGTAAATCCAATTGCGGTGGACTGGTATTTGTGCTTCGCTCGCGGCTACCAGTAGGTCGTAATAAAACGCAAGATCGTGGGTGAACACGATGACCTGGGGACGAGCCTGTGCCTCCCGCACTAGCCGCCTTGCCACCTGTGTGACGTGGAGGTGGTCAAGCGACGACACTGGATCATCAACAATAATGCCGTCATGTCCCTCGATGCTTCCGATCTCTGCGAAAAAGCACGCGAGCGCCAGTCCGCGAAACTCGCCCTCGCTCAGGATTCGGGACGTGGGTTCACGCCCTGTCTTTGAGAGCGCAACGCCGATGTAGCCGACGCCACGGTCAGTGCGGCCCTCCACCTTCAAGGGCAGGTAGTCGAGGCCTAAGATTTTGACTTCAGCTACCACACGTTTCCGGAAGTCTTCAGTCAGGTACGTCTCCCGCAATGCACTACTTTTCCGCGAGATAGCCGTCGTGTCGCATTGACTCTTGCACTTCTTCCAGCTCTCCAGATCGCACAAATCAGCGCGACGAGTGAGGAAGATTGCCCGGTTACTTGCACAGCTCTTCCGATCCAGCAATTCCTCGTGCCTACCCTTCAGATCCTTTAGCGCCGAAGTGTCCTTTGTCTGCTCATCAAAGGACTTCATCTCGGCATTTATGGAATCCAACACTGTATCAACCTCGGCCATGAACGACTGGTCAACGGTTGGCAGGCGGTCGATCGAGACTTCGCCCTTGAGGCAACGAGCTGTTTCACTCTTCAACGAGTTTAATGCGATGCTCTGTTGTTTCAACCTGTCCCTGATGGTAATGGCCGTAGGCTTGACGTCCGTAAGCTCCTGAAGTTGCTGCTCGATATCGGACGCGACTGGAATTGCGATTGCGGAGACAGCGCGCACAGTAGCAGCAAGCTCCGCTTCAGCCCGTAGTGCATCCCTCTGTGTTGTATCTAGTAAGAACTGCCTGAATCGCTCGAATCGTTCTGTGGCAGGCTCGCTCAAGGGTTGCTGACAAAGCAGACATATTCTGCCTGGACCTGTTACCGGGAACTCTTCCCCTGGATATATGGTGGCGCTAAACGCCTCTGCGCTTTCATATAATCTCCGCCACGGGTCTGTGGTCGGCGCATCGCCAAGGGGATCGTTTGAAAATCTCCCACTGGCCGCGATAGTTGCAGCTTCGCGGGCACCTTTCGCATCGGTAAACTTCTTGTATGCCGCCGCAATCTCTTCCGTTGTGAAAGCGCCCAGAACACCGCTCATATTGGCCTTTATGTTCTCCAACGAACGTTTCAGGCGCGAATATTGGGAGGACAAAGCTGCCGGTTCTGACAGCTTCCGCATGTCTTCCTCCAGCGCAAGAAGAGCCGCATCGTCGGCTGGGCTCCAGAGGAACAGCGAAGTGATCTCGGCATCCGTAGGTACTTGTGCACCCGGAGTAATAGCCGAGAGTCGTCCAACGAATTGGGCAAAAACCGCGCTGTTCACCGATGGCAACGGGATCGCCAATTTACTATTGAGCGCACTGATCTTAGCGGTGATCAGTCCGGTCAGTTCCTCACACATCTTCGCCAGCCGTGGCAGGACATCCAGCCCGAGGGGGAGGAACTCAATCTTGTTTTGCTGATCCGCGTATAGTGGGGCCGTACTTGCATCAAAGACTGAAATCCTGCTTAACTCCTCAGGAGAACTGCTGCCGTCCTGCCAAGGAGTGCTTAGTGTGATACCGCCGGACTTATATCCGATCTTGGCGGACGCGGGGGTAACACTGCCCTGAGCATAAACATCCCCCAATATCGGATCTTGCTTTTCGTGGCGGGAGCGACATACTTGCTTGAGGATTCGACCGTATCCGGTCTTCCCACTGCCGTTATATCCATAGATGAGCGTGATGCCCGACTCTGCAAAAAGAAGTGTCTGGTTAGGCGCGAGCCGGTTCGCACTCTTGACGTCGCTCACGGACGTTAGGATCGTAGCGGCGTGTGCCGCTGAAGTACGGCTCGCCAGATGCGAGGCGTCCAAATGTTCGAGGTTGCCGGTCTGGTCCAGACCTTCCGTAGCTTTGAGGTTCGCGAACACCTCTTGGATGTCATTTGGCGTAAGGTCAAACTGAGTACAAATCCGGCGGAGGCAGTCCCGTAACCAAGGGGCGCGAGAGCTTGCGAAAGTGAGCAGTTCTTGGTCGATTGACATAGCAATTAATCTGATTTGGAGGGTCGTCTACACCATAGTCCTCAATCCTATTTTTGTCATTCCCTTCAGTCGCTTGGCTTTTCAGCAATGCACTGGTGCTGCGGCGCTCGCGTTATGGAATTGCACATTCTGAGATGACCTCAGGCGCAACTGCTTCCCGCGCTATTGGCAAGAGATGTTGATGGTGGGTGAAGAAAAGAACTTGCGTCGTCTTCGCGAGCTCTGCAAGGACCTTGAAGCCAGCGGCGGCTCGCGCATCATCAAAATTGATAAAGAGATCATCCGCTAGGAAAGGAAGCCTCACTCCTCCAGCGACGATATCTTCCACGGCTGCGATTCGGAGAGATAAGAACAACTGATCCCTGGTTCCTTCGCTCATTCCACCGACCGGGACTACAGAGTCATCGAGGAGAACACCTGACAAGCGGTTGTCATTGCTTTCTGTATCCACCAATAGCTCTTTGTAGCGGTTGAGCGTCAAGAGTGCAAAAAGCTCCGAAGCGCGCTTTAGCAAAGGATTCTGTTTCTGGGAGCGATAGCGCTCGATTGTCCAAGCAAGGAGCGTCGCCTCGGCGCGTTTCCGAATATATCTCTCGGAGTGTATGGCCATCTCAGCCCGCGCAATCTCCATATCGGCGGCAGCGGTTGCAGCAGCAGGACCATCATCTAAAGCTTCAAAAGCGATTTTCCTTTCAGTTCGCTTCGACGCTAAACTCTCGATTTCATCCGACAAGGACCGGCATTCTTCTTGCAGTTGGTCACTCGCAAGTTTCAACGATGCAGCATCCGCGCCTTCGCTGTCGGCGAGGATAGCGGCCAAACTCATACCATCACCTAGCATAACGAGCTCCTCGGCAAGCCCAGCAATCTTCTCCCTGGTAAAACGAACCTGCGCGGCCCTGGCCACAATGGGAGCAAGCAAGCTGTGGCTAGCGACACCTGTCAATTCGACCAACGGAGCTAATCGTACTTCTGCTAATGCTTTGGCTTGGCTGGCCTTCAGCTCGCGCGCTACCGCATCGGCCAGTTGGACTTCCAACCCAGCACGGCGCTCGCTGAGCGTAGACGCATCTGCAAGATCTCTCGTCAGAACATCCAAAACCGTTCCGGGCTCGGCACCATCCTCCGCAACACCACAGGCGAGAGCAATTGCCGAGACCTGTTGCCCAAACGCGTCTATGTCGCTTCCCATCGCAGCTATCCGATGCTCAAGTCCAATAATTTCCTCGATCTTCAGACGTGTTTGTTCCAAGAGATCAACTTGGGCACGAACCACCGGAATGGACGCTTGGGGATTTAGCCCGGACGCAATTACCGCAGGTTCCCACAGCTTCTTCCAATCTCCAATGTTGGTTTCTGCTGTTGCCCTTCTCCGGCTTGATCGGTTGACGGCGCTTGCCTTCGACGTGAAAGCGGTCCCAGCTTTAATTCTCTTCTTCTCTGCAAGTTCAATGGCGGTCTTCAACTGCTGTGCTTCTTGAATCAAGTAGCTGTAGGGGCAAGCCACCCTTGAATCGAATCTGGCGGCCATCGCTCCAATCGCTCCGCCGAGCAACGCTTCCATATCTCGACGTATGCGAGATTGCTCTTCGAGCTGGCTCTCTGCTTCTCTCAACTCCCCTAGAGCCTTCAGTGCGCGACTACGTTTCTCACTCCAACTCAAAAATGCCTTTGATGTTACGTTCAACCCAGACGGTATTAGTCTTTGGCTCCAAGCATCCTCGATCTCTCCCACTCGATTGTCTGCGGCCGTAATTCGAGCTTCATGGTGAGACATTGAGAGGGCCACCCGTTCCAAATCCTCAATGAGCGCAGCTAGACGGCCCGATTGTTCCGCAGCTGAATAGCGATGATCTGCAAGTTCGTCCGCAATCTTTACCCTGCCTACGAATTCTTGCAGGGTTGACGCTTGATCCACCAACTCTTTACCAGCCTCAATAACATCTCGAATTGCACCCCAGGCTGCATCTCGGCTTTCCCTGGCTTCCTGCAATGCTTGCGGAGATACGACCCCTTCATCAACGAGCATTTGACGACGTTGCAGGTCAAGAACCGCCCGACGGTCGCTTTCATTCCTCAGCTCGCGGCGCTCCGTCGCTGCCTCTTCTTCTGCTTTGGCGAGAGTTGAGGCTACCTCTGAACCCTCGACATCAGTGGGAAGAATCATCGTCTCAAGAATTTCGACATTTCCAGTCCAAGGAGATAGTTGGGTGATTGCGACGTTGAGCTCCTGTTGCCGACGTTTCAGACTTCGCGCGGCAGAAGCGATCGACGCATCGAGGTCACCTTGCGAGCTCGCCGCTTGCAATGCTGAAATGAGGGGTTCCGCGTCCTTTGGAGCATCCAGTTGATCAAGTTCTTGCTTAGCTTCTTTTGCTTCCTCGTCGCAGGTGTCTTGTTCAACGATTGCGGAGTCCAATACAGCATCGAGGGCGGTCCGCTTCTCAAGCAAATCCCGAAGCTCCGCGATGTCAACCTGCCTTGGTAAACGCTCACGAGCTACCGGAGCAGCCTCTTCCGGCCAACCGATCTCATTTTGAAGTTCCTTCAACCGTCCTTCGGAGGCATTCAATTCAGTATGGCGACGCGGAAGATCCCTTAAGCTCTTGTCTATCGCGCCCTTTTCTTCTCGAAGACTTTCTATTTCTGCGCGGCGCTCCAGAATAGATGGATTGACGACAATCTGCTTCAGCGCATCGTTGGTAGCGGTGAACTGACCCTCTGCTAATCCCGCTTCAGCAGTCGCGACTTCAATTTCCCGTGCTGCTTCCTCTAACGTCTTTCCTGCATCCGCAGGTAAATCAGGGGTGGCAGGAATCTCGAGTAAATCTGATTCGGCTTTGCGGAGGAGCGCAATTGGGGTCAGCGCACGGCGTCGCCTTTCTATCTGTTCCCGGTCGATCTCCTTGGTGAGCCTCGTGCCACGAAGAGCGACTATCCCCTCATCGAGTTCCTCAACCTCCTTCCGTAATTGATCCCAAGCGACCGGTTTGATCTGGGCGGCTTTGAATCTACCCTGGGCATCCACAAAGGCTCGGTGGGAGAGGTGATAATCCTGGCTCCCAGCTCGTTTTTTCCAAATTTGTTTGATCTCTTCTTCCAGACTATCGAGCACGCCAGAAATTCCAACGAGACCGGAGCCTGCGGCAAAGATCGCTTGTCCTATGTCGTCTTGAGCATCCAGAATTGCCTGACCGCCCTCACGCAAGCGCCTGTGATCCAAACTAAACATGCGGTGAAAGCTTTCGCTCGTTTGCCCACCTAAGAACGCTGCAAGCTCTCCTTCATCAATCGGTCGTTCGTTCGCGTCAAGTAAAGTACCGGACCGACCCTTCTTACGGCGGCAGACTAACTCAGACTCTCCTCTCTTCAACACAGCGCCGATCCTCAGAAGCTGTCTATCGTGAAGGAAGTCGTAAGTGGTCGTATGGCCGAAGCCAAACAACAGATCGCCGACTGCGGACATGGCAGTAGATTTCCCAGCCTCATTCGGTCCAACAATTACATGAAGATCCGATGATCCTTCCGGAAAGCTGAACGTGCAGCCATCAAACCGTCCGTATTTGAGAAGTTGGAGCTCTGCAAACCTCATTTCGCACCGCTCTCAAGGCGAGCAGTGAGGGCCGTCGCGGCTTCAGCAAGCAAAGCGGCCATGTCACCTTGGCGAACAGCGGAGAGCACGTCATCGTCGGCAACCAAGTCGGCGGGTAGGCGCCCCAGAAAATCTGCGAGGTCTGATTGCATCTTGAGCCTCAAATCGGAGTCTTCCGCCCCGCCAGTGAGCAGGCCGGTGAGTTCATCCAAGACTAAGGACTCGCCCGCAGAAATTTGCACAAGACCTTCGGTGTTAACTGAAATCTTTTCAATCCACAAGTTCTCAGACACGGCGATAGCGATTCCACGTATATCGTTTTGGAGTTGATCTTTGCTGTCAATCAGCCAGCCGTGAAGTGAAGTTGATCCCAGTAGTGTTACGCGGGCTATCAACGGGCGTCCATTATTTTCCACGGCAAATGCCGCTTCTAAAGAGTTACGAATCTCCGCATGTAGATCGGCTTCGCTGTTGATGTCTGTAACATCAACAGCGACACGAACCCATCGAACCGAGTCGAGTGAGATGTGTTCAGGGCTCGCGGCTACCTCCACATCGTGGACCGTCACCATCACAGCTCCCTTGGGACCGCATTCACGGACACTCCTCCCCTGAAGATTGCCCGTGAAGACAATATAGGGCGACGTTGCTACAATTTCGAATTCATGCACATGTCCCAAGGCCCAATATTGATAGCCCTTCGCTGCGAGTTCGGCTGGTGAACAAGGGGAGTATGCCGCATGAGGTGGCCGCCCTCCATCAAGCGCAGTGTGGAGAACGCCAATATTGAACGCCCCGCTTGCGGCCGGAGGATACGACGCCGCCAGGTTATCGCGAGTATCTTTCTCCTTGTAGCTCCGTCCATGCAGCGCCGTCCCAGTTGGTTCGTGAATGAAGGTCTTGGCTTTGTTCGAGGGAAAGACATGCACGTTTGGTGGCAACGGTAGTTTTTTCGTGAGAACAGATTCGGCGTCATGGTTTCCGTAAAGCAGAAAAACGTCTATCGCTGCCTTGTTGAGCCGACCCATCGCAGAGCAAAAGAACAAACCAGTGCCGAAATGAGGCCAATTGCCATCGTAAATGTCACCGGCAATGACGACAAAAGCCACTCCCTCTTCGATAGCGAGATCTACTAAGCTTTCAAAGGCAGTCCGCGTTGCCAGACGCACTTCATCAACCGGTATACCCTCGTAGCGCGCCAACCCAACAAGTGGACTGTCAAGATGAATGTCGGCAACATGCAAGAATTTGAAGTCAGCCATTGAACTCTCCGCGAGACCTTTGCTTCAAAATTTGGTTCGACACAGCTTAGCAGGCCATACCAGGTCTAGAGTTCCGACCCATGCTTCAATGTGAGTTCGACGGGCATTCCCAAGTGTTGCATAGTGAAGGCTTGTTGAACGGTGCTTGTTTGAGAAGCAAGAGCACGTTGTGCTCTATCCAGTGCTGAAGATGCCGAACGGGAAGCAGGATGCGTTTGGCTTTGCCGCTGCCCGCTCCCCAATCCTCACGGAAGCAGTTGGGAAGTGCCTGCTCCTGCGGCGCTGGCTGCAACTTCGCGAGTAGCAGCACGTGTCCAACGCCAATCTCCTCGCGGTAGAAAGCCTCGACGATGACGGGTGTAAGTTCAGTCAACCTCAAGCGAGAGGCGATGAATATCGCGCTCTTGCCTGTACGGGAAGCAATTTGTTCGATGGAGTATTTCGGCTCTTCCAGGGCGAGAAGCGCCAAAAAGCCGTCGGCCTCTTCCATCGAATGCACATCTGCCCGAATTAGATTCGGGCAGAGCGGCTTCCAAGGCTTCGGCATCCCTGAGGTTGACGATGCGGACTGGAACGGTTGCGGCCTCGGCGATCTGAGCGGCGCGGCAACGTCTGGTTCCGGCGACGATCTCGAAGTTCTACCCGGTGAGAGGCCGGACAAGCAGGGGAGATAGAACGCCCTGGACTCGAATCGACGCTGCAAGCTCCTTGAGGGCTGCATCCTCGAAGATGCGGCGCGGGCTGGTGGTGGACTCGATAAGGACGGTAAGGGGAAGGTTGTGGTACTCGGTGCGGTGTTGGGGTTCATGGTGGTTCTCCTTGTACGGTTGGGCGTTCGGGGGCGTTGGAGCGAACGGCGCGAGGCCGTCCGCCCGTAGAGATTGGGTTAGCTGGCTTGCGCCAGTTTGGGTTCTGCTCCGGTGGTGGCTGGCTCCTCGGGGTTTTCGAGGGCGGAGAGGATGACGGCTGAGGTTTTCTGAATCACCTCAAGGCTCTCGGCGAGGAGTGCCGCGTTGCCGTGGTACAGGTGGATATAGTCCGCCGAAGCTCTGCCCGTGGTGAGGCCGATTGTCTGACCAACCACGAAGGCGATTGCCTCGGCTTCTGTCTCGCGCACCACCTTAGTCGTCGCGGTGCGCCGCTCTGCCTTGTGCAAAAATTC
>JAYVZU010000576.1:0-9333 GCA_043783075.1 Rhodanobacteraceae bacterium | reverse complement strand
ACAGACCATCACCTTCTTCGGCACCGTCAGCAACTCAGCCACCAGCCGCACTTCCAAGACCGGACGCAAGTACACCGCCTTCGGAGTCTCCATCATCTCTGACCGCAACCTCCAGGCCTTTCACTACAACGTCGTTGCCTTTGGCAAGCAGGGCCACTTCGCCAAGCCCCTCCAGAAGGGAACTCGCATCAAGCTAGTCGCCCAGGCACAATCTCAGCCAGACAACATTGCCACTCTCCCACTCCTCACCGTAACTTTCGTGCGACCGGTTCATCCGGTTGCACTGAAGACCACTACAGAGGTGCTGGCGGCATGAGGTTCCACAAACACTGAAGCCAGCCCTTGCGGGCTGGCTTCGCTTCCTGCCCACCAAGGGGCAGGGGGAGTTTCTTCCACAATCATACAGGCGAAGCCGGGCATGTCAACGGGGAGCTTCTGGAGTGACGCTTGGCGATCATCAATGTTTATGTCGATGGCTTCAATCTGTACTACGGCGCTCTCAAGCGGACGCCGTACAAGTGGCTGGATTTGGGGAAGCTAGCGGAGATTTTGCTGCCAACGGATATGGGTCAGTTCCAGACCATACAATCCCACGTCGGCCCATGACCAGGGGCTGTACATACGGGCGCTCAAGACCATCCCCAACCTGCAGATCAAGTACGGGCATTTTCTGACGCACTCTGTTCCCATGTACCTCACTAACGTCACACCCGCACAAAAGGTTTGGGTGGACAAGACAGAGGAAAAGGGCTCGGACGTGAATCTCGCTTCGTATTTGCTCCGGAACGCTTACGCCAAGAAGTTCGAGGTAGCGGTTCTGATTACGAATGATTCGGATTTAGCGGAACCGGTTAGGATTGTGGCGCAAGAGCTTGGGCTACCGGTCGGGCTCCTCAATCCCCATCAGTTTCACAGCAGGGAACTGAGACAGTACGCGACCTTCCTCAAGCGTATCCGACAGGGAGATTTGGCTGCCAGCCAGTTCCCGAGAACGATCACTGACCGGAGGGGAACCTTTGCGAAACCAACTGGCTGGTAGGCAAATTGCCCGTCCGTTCGAGGCTGTTACAGCACTCGCCTTTCTACAACCACTACAAAAACCACTACAGTGACGAAAAAGAAGGCCAGCCGGTGAGGGCTGGCCTTCTTGTAAGTGATTGATTCTTTGGATTGGTGCGGCGGAGGGGACTTGAACCCCTATGCCTTGCGGCGCTAGCACCTCAAGCTAGGGCGTCTGCATTTCGAACATATGCTCGTCATCGAGGTCGACCAAATGACGAGAAGCCCGCATATCTTACTAATCCGGTGTCGATGAGCGAATTGGCGATTTTGTACTCATTGAGAAACTCTCTGGCCTACGAGCGCCAGCCGAAACGCACCGAGGCACGATAGCGGTGCCCATCGGCACCCACTAAAGGGGAAGATGGAAAAGATGAAGCCGGCGCTCACACCTTCAACTGCACGTAAGGCGACATTCAAAACTGCATCGTAACTGTATTCCGGCGCCATGCTGATGGCCAGCCTCATATTTAGAGCCGACGCAAACGGCGAAGGACGTCTTTTAAAAGACGTCCTTCGCCCATCCGACCCCGCGGCGTTGAAGGTCTACTGCACAACCACCGACAAGCTGATGGTGGAAGCCACTCCGCCAGCCGTCACCGTAATTGGCACGGTGTATGTTCCGACCGGTGTGGTCAACGTGGTCTTGCTGGACGACGAGCATCCACTCAACCCGGCGACCAACCCGACCATCAGCAGCACCGCGAACACAGCTCCTCGAACAACCCTGCGAGACTGCCGGGCGAAGCCAAGCGGCATCAGCAAGACGGCTAACACGATCGTCGTCGCTGTTCTGCCGAAGACCTCCGGCTGCCCCAACATCCCGGTCGTCGTGCTGGTTGAGAAGGTCAGCGTCGTGCTCTGCGCCGTGCTTGCCCCGGTGAAGCTCAGAGTGGTCGGCGAGAACGTGCACGCAGCCGAGGTGGGCACGCTGCCGCAGGCAAACGTCACCGTACCGCTGTAACCCCCGACTGGAGTTCCAGTGATGGTGACCATGCCGGAGGCTCCATGAACGATCGTCAGTGAAGTCGGCGAGGCCGTAAAGCTGATCGCCGGCAGCACGTTGATCGTCACGGTAGAGGCCGCCGAAGTGGCCGCGGCAAAGATGCTGTCGCCGCTATAGCTGACCGTGATGCTGTGTGCGCCTGCCGCAAGTGACGCGGTCGAAAAGCTTGCCCCTCCAGATACCAGCGTCGCCGTTGACAGAGTTGCAGTTCCATCCTTGAAGACCACGGTGCCGGTCGGTGTGCCACCCGTGCCCGTAACGGCGGTGGTGAGTGTCACAGATGCGCCAACCAGCGCGGTTGCCGGTGCAGTCAGCGCGACGGAAGCCGTTCCGAGTGAGACAACCAGCGACTTCGCCGAAGTGGTCGTAGCGGCGAAGATGCTGTCACCCGAGTAGCTGACCGTGAGGGAATGAGTGCCAGCGGCCAGCGCGCTGGTAGAGTAGCTAGCCGCTCCCGAAGCAAGGCTGACGATTGATAGGATTGCGGTTCCGTCCTTGAAGATGATAGTACCGGTGGGTGTGCCGGGCGTACCCGTAACCGTGACGGACAGAGTCACCGAAGCGCCAACCAGAGACGTGGCCGGTGCCGTCAGTGTCACTGAAGGAGATGCCGCCGTCACAACCAGGTTCTGCGCTGCGGAGATGCTGCCCGTGAAGGCACTATCGCCCGCGTAGCTCGCCGTCACGCTATAGGTTGTCGCGTTCAGCGAACTCGCCGTATAAGTGGCCGTACCGGTGGCGTCGATTGTACCTGTACCAAGCGTCGTGCTGCCGCTTAGGAACGTCACCGTCCCAGTGGGCGTTGCGGTAGGTCCAGTCTGCCCCGTCACCTTTGCGGTGAAAATTGCAGATTGACCCGCGGTTACCGTGCCGGGAGGCAAGGTGAGAGCGGTGGTAGTGGTGGAGGTGGGGGCAATCTTCACGACGAAGCCGTCGTTGTAATTTACACCGGGATTCGCCGAGTTTTTCTGGAAGGCCCCGGGTGTCGTCGGCCAGGTTGCGCTATTGGTAGATCCGGCAAGATAGATGTTGTTCGCGGCGTCAACAAATATGGTGGAAGGGATCGACGTAGCGTCGGCGGTTCCGCCAATGGCGCTTGAGAAGACAACCGCGCTGCCATCGGCTTTGAAGTGCTTGATGTAGGCGAAGTGCGATTCCACCTGGGTCAAGATAGGGTTGACGGTGGGGTTGAGGGCGACTCCCTGTTCGTCCCCGGCGACATAGACGCTGCCATCTGTACCAAGCGCGACCGCGTCGTTGTCGTCATTGTTCCTGCCGTTCGCACCGTTGTTCCCGGTGTAGGTGGACCACACGAGACCGCTGCCTGTGGGGTTCAGCTTGGTAAGGAATCCGCCGGCGCAGATGTTCTGGCTCACATAGCCGCCGGGCACCGTGCTGAAGGCGCCCGCCGTCGTGGGGAAGGTGCAGCTATTCGTGTACCCGGTGACGACGGCGTTGCCAGAGCCATCAACGGCGATGCCAGTCGCGATGTCATTCGAGACAGTGGTCCCGCTCAGGTAGCTGATGTAGACGAGTGACGTTGCCGCCGTGCCCGCGGGGTTGAACTTGGCGACGAAGGCAGGCAGCGAACCGCTCAGTCTGGCTGGCTGCAGCGAACCCGTTGTCGTCGTGATGAAGTAGTTTGCGTCCATATTGCCGGTAACGTAAGCGTTGCCCGCCGCATCAAGCGCAATCGCGTTCGCTTGCATACCCGATGCGTAGTGGCCTACCGGATTGTGATTGCCGAGCACCGTGGAGTAAAGCAGCCCCGATCCCTGCGCGTTGAATTTGACCATGAAGGCATAGGTGTCGGCATTTGCACCTGTATTATTCGGCGGTTCGGAGGCATTTGCGGTGAGCGGAATGCAGAAATACCCCTGGTAGCCGGTGCCGTTGGCATTGTAGGGACCGGGGCAAACGGCGTTGGAGAGGCCGGTGACATAGGCTTCGCCGGCGGCGTTGACGGCAACCGCCGTGATCAGATTGCCGTTGCCTCCACTCAGATAGGTGGAATAGACCAGCGAGCTGCCGGTAGGGTCGAGCTTCGTCAGGACTCCGCTCTGCCCTCCTTGTCCCGCGCCGCCGCAGCCGTTGATGCGAACACCCACCGAGCTTCCCTGGGGGACGGTGTTGTTGGCGCCGCAGATCGTCTGAAAGGCCCCCGCCGTAACGGGGTAATCGCCATAAGCTGTGTACCCTGCGACATAGGCGTTGCCGCTGGAGTCCACTGCGACTCCACTGCCGTAGGTGTATTCACTCGAACCCAGATAGGTCGAGTAAACCAACGCAGTGCCTGTCGCGTTGAATTTGCTTACAAATATTGCGAGTGGATTGGATAAAGCGATAACGTTGGGATCGGTCGCCCTAAAGGCGTTTTTGACCGGGTAGTCGACGGAGCCAGTGGTACCGACGATGATCACGTTTCCTTGTGAATCGACGGCCATGCCTTTGACCGTGTCGTCCTTGCTGCCACCGATGTAGGTGACGTAGCTAAGGACGGGGTCGATGACGAGCGGCTTCGAGTGATCATACTTGCCGAGAGCAAAGCCTACCTTACCTTCGGCGATCTGGTATCTGCCTTCGACGCTGACCTTGCGGTCGCCATCAAGCTGATAGACGACGGGCTTGTGGAAACGAGCCTCTTCGCTCTGAACCGTCAGGACCAGATCTCCCGCCTTATCGATGACGGGAGTAGCACCGGTGAACTGCAAGGCAATCTTCGCGGCGTCTGCTCCAGGGGAGACGACAAAGTCATACTCCAGCTCCCGCTGATTGCCGTAATACACCAGGTCCACACCCGGGTACACCGCGGTGTAGCTCACCTTGCCAAACGTCGGGACCGCAGGGCGCCACTTGCTGCTCTCATTACCGACAAAGTAGTTGACGGTCCCGGGCAACGGCTGCTCGCCGGTCACTGGTGCTTCTCTATCCGCCCCGACGAGCGTCATCCGCAGCGTTGAGCTCTCCGTCGCGCTCTGTAGCTGTAGCACCGCCTCCCCCGGAGTCAGGTACAGCGAATACCCCGGCCCGCGCGAAAGATACTGCACCGCCGGGTCCACCTGCCCGCGATTGGGCTCAAAGTTGAGCGGCACTTTGCCAAACTTCGCGTCAAACGCCGGTGTCCCAGCAGTTTGTCCGGCTACGGAACTCACGCCAGCCAACACCGCAAGTGCCATCACTACAGGTCGCGCGACCGCTTTCCAGCGACGCAGGTCAGAGCAAAAAGACAAAACGAAGGGTGCAATCTTACGAACACGCTGGAAGGGCATGCATTTCTCCTGGAGGCGCAGCTTTCGATGTGCGTCTGCTTAAGGCAGCGGAAACGGCCCCCAAACACTCTCACGACTTCCAAAATAAATTCGCACTATCCTTCATCCCGTCATTACACAGACCCTTCACCGCCGCGAAATACCCCCAAAGTGATACCGTAATCACGAGGGAAAGACTCCAAAAGAATGGGCCCCCACACCGCGAATGACTTCTGGACAGGGAGACATAACAGTTCTGCTGATGCGCTGGAAGGGGGGCGAACCCGAGGCCTTCGCGGAGTTGATGCCGCTCGTCTATCCCCATCTCCGCGAAGTCGCCGGAGCCTACCTGCGGCGTGAGCGCAATCCTGGCGTCATGCAGGCCACATCGTTGGTCCACGAGCTATACCTGCGCCTGGTAAGCCAGAACCGCACCCTGCTCACCGATCGCTCGCACTTTTTCACCTTCGCTGCCAAGGTGATGCGTCTCATCCTGATCGACCACGCCCGCGAAAATCAGGCCCAGCGTCGCGGACGCGGCATTCAGCACGTACCCCTCAGCCCAGATATCCCCTGGATCGAAGTCGGGAGCCCGGACATCCTGCAACTCAACATCGCGCTCGATGAGCTTGAAAAAATCGATCCTATTCGCCTCAAGGTAGTCGAGCTGCGCTACTTCCTCGGTTGCACCGTCGAGGAGACCTCCGAGCTTCTCGGCAAATCCAACGCCACCATCCACCGCGATCTGCAGTTTGTGCGCGCATGGCTCTATCGCCGCCTCTACCCCGACGCCGTGAACCCCATCGCCATTCCGTGATAGAGTTTCTCCAGATTTTCCGCAGACTACTACAGAGGCTGTCACCAGGCTCGATTCTCGCGAGGGAAAATCATGAACAACGAAGACGCGCGCTGTGCTGCCACCGAGGCCATCTTCCACGAGGCCCTGAGCGTACCGAAGCCAGCCCGATCCGCCATCCTGACCTCCCGCTGTGCGGGTGACACAGCCATGATGGAGGAATTGCAGTCGCTCCTCGCCGCCAGCGAGGCGGAGGAGATCCACCGCCGAAATGTCGGCCCAGACGCCGTGCCATCCGGCACCTCCGTCGGCCCTTATGTCATCGACACCCTCGTTGGCCGCGGAGGCATGGGGGCCGTCTACCGCGCTCACCGTTCCGACGGCCAGTTCGAGCAGCAGGTGGCAATCAAGATTGTCGATATGCCGCTCGCATCTGACTTCTTTCGCGAACGTTTCCGCGCTGAACGCCAGATGCTCGCGGGCCTCGCTCACCCCTACATCGTACGCCTGCTCGATGGAGGTGTCACCGAAGCCGGTGAACTCTACCTCGTCATGGAGTTCATCGACGGCCTCTCGATCACCGAGTTCTGTGCCCAACAATCACTTTCCATCGAAGCCCGCCTCCAGCTCTTCCTGAAAGTCTGCGAAGCCGTGCAATACGCGCATCGCAACCTCATAATTCATCGCGACCTCAAGCCCGAAAACATTCTCGTTACAGAAGACACCACGCCCCGCCTCCTCGACTTCGGCACCGCCAAAATCATGCAGCCCTTGCCCGCCCAGGCAGGCAGCAACGCCACTCGGCCCGGCATGCAGACGTTCACTCCCCGCTACGCCAGTCCCGAGCAGGTTCTGGGCCAACCCATCTCCATCGCGTCAGACATCTACTCCCTCGGCGTTCTCCTGTTCGTTCTGCTGACCAACGCCCAGCCCTATGAACTGACAGACTTCACCACCGAAGAGATGCTGCGTGTCATCTGCATCGAGCCCCCGCGTCGCCCCAGCCTCGCCGCGTCGCCGCATGGGCCGATCGCCGCCGATCTCGACAGCATCGTCCTCAAGGCTCTCCGTAAAGATCCCAAAGATCGCTATCCAACCGTCGAGCACCTCGCCGCCGATATCCAGGCCTACCTCGATCACCGCCCTGTCGAGGCCCGTCGAGGCACCTTCCGATACCTTGCCGGCAAGTTCATCCTTCGCAACAAGGTGTCGCTCGCCGCTGCGTCCCTCGTGTGCCTCTCGGTTCTCGCTGCGGTGGTGGGCATCGGCTGGCAGACCCGGGCTGCCTTCGCTCAAAAGCGCATGTCCGAGGCGCGTGCCGCAAATCTAAGGCAACTCAGCGAAAGCCTACTATCAGAAATTGGCGATGCTATCCGAGATCTGCCCGGATCGACTTCCGCACAGCACCTTCTCGTCAGTCGCGTGACCGAACACCTCGATCAGTTATCGCAAGGCACCTACAACGACAGCACGACCGAAATCAATTTGATCAACGCCTACATCAGACTTTCGAACCTCCAGGGCAACCCCTATCACCAGAACATCGGTGACCCAAAAGGCGCGCTGCAAAGCCTCGATAAGGCGCTGGCGGCGGCCAGATCGGCGAGTGCTGCCAATCCCGAGAACCGTGCAATAACGCGCTCCTATGCCATTGCTGAAAAGGCTCAGAGCGAAATTCTATTCGGAGAGGGGCGGGAACCTGAGGCAATCGAAAGCCTGGCTTTCAGCGTGCGAGTTTTCGACCAACTCGTGTCGTCCCCTGACGCAACCCCCGAAGAACTCGAACTTACGGCCACCGCCTACAACGTGCTTGGCGACTTCGCATTCCGCCGAGGCAAGAACGATCCAGCAGATCCCGCAAGTTCGATTGCAGCCTGGCGAAAGGATCTGGAACTCAGCAAGCGAGCCCTAAAGCTCGACCCGAACTTTGACGGCTCACTGCGCCGTGTAGCCGTCTCAGATTGGAAGATCGGCGCGGCCATCGCCGAGGTTGACCCGAATGCTGCCGTTGCAGAATGCAGGAAATCGCTCGAAGCGTGGCGTAGGCTGCCAATCTCAGAACAGTCGTCGCCGACGACGCGAAGTGCCATCGTCTGGAGCTATCAAACCTTGGGTTATGCGCTCTTCCAGTCGAGTCAATATCGAGATGCGATCACTGCCTACGAAACCGCGCGAGGACTGATCGAACCCCTGGCCACTTCCGATCCCAAAGACACTAGCGCTCAAGGTCGTCTCGCGTTCATTTTGGCATACGAAGCGAGGACCTATTCCAATATGCTTGACCCAAACCTCTACAGTGCGCGAGGGGAGGATTCCATGAATCGCGAACATGGGATTCGTCTCTCCCGGCGCGCAGTTAACATTCTCGATAGTCTGAGGAAGCTGGATGGGAACAATATCGTTTGGCTCGATCAGGATGAACGCGGTCGAACAGTACTCGGTAGACTTCTGCAATCGACGCCAGCGGCAGCCGAGGGCGAACGAATATCGACCGATGCGATTGCTGCACTACGCATTGCAGCCGACAGACCCGATGCTCCCATGGTCGTCCTCTCCGGAGCCGTATTGGGTGAACTTAAAGTACTTCCAGAGCGGATCCGCGACTACAAATGGACCTTCAAGACTGCCGAGAGACTCAACAGCCTGAGCTCACGCAAAAATCCCCTGGATCTCCTCCTGCTCGCGACGGCAGCGAATGGCGCTGGTCAATACACCGAAGCCCAAAAAGCCGCAGCCGAAGGCCTCGCACTGCTTCCGCCGACCGCACCCGGTGTCCGCATCGCCCGAAACCGCATCCTGCTTACGCTGCAACTCAACAAAGCAACTGAGCCGCATAGCGCGCCATAAGAAGCCGAGTCGCTGCACCAAAACGATTTACCTAATGTTGCGTCCCCGGACTAATGTTTGCCGTGCGAACGCGTCCGACTTGTGAGCGGCTTATCCCTCGATAAAACAATTGTGACCGTGCGAATAAACCTGCATGGCGGTTCATTCATTACTTAACTCTTTCGGCATAATTCTGTTGACAGTGCGAGTGTCCGTCCTTGTCTATTTGTGTCCGCGTAATAAAGCCCGATCAAGTCGTCATGAAGCGCTAGAGCATTTACCTATCAGGTATATAGCTCGATTCTTTGCAGGAAGTTTTTCTGGGCTGATTGTTGAAGCATGGCTCGTGCTTATAGCGATGATTTGCGGAAGAAGCTTTTGAAGGCTTACCTTGGCGG
>JAYVZU010000575.1:0-9335 GCA_043783075.1 Rhodanobacteraceae bacterium | reverse complement strand
CGTCGCCCATCTTGTAGCCTCGGCGTGCGCCAGGCAGCAGGTACGGCGCGTTGGACATGGACTCCATGCCGCCGGCGACGATGATCTCTGCATCGCCTTGTGCGATAGCTTGCGCCGCCAACGCGACAGCCTTCAGACCGCTGCCGCAGACCATATTGATGGTGAGCGCGGCGACGGTATCGGCCAGGCCGCCGCCTAGCGCAGCTTGTCGTGCAGGGTTCTGTCCGAGACCGGCGGGCAGGACGCAGCCCATGATGCATTCGTTCACATCTTCCGGGCGCACACTAGCTCGGAGCACAGCTTCTCTGACTACTGCCGCGCCGAGCTGCGTCGCGGAAAGTTCGCTCAAGCCGCCTTGAAATTTACCCACCGCAGTCCGTACCGCCGACACAATCACTACATCGCGCATCGTCATCTCCACCACGTATCCCGGCAACGCCGTAGTATACGTTTCATGTCTTACGATTCGACATTACTCGCCGAGCCGCTATCTCCGCCACCTCCGCCTGCACCGGATACGAAGGCGCAACCGATTGCATACTGGTTGCACACCGTCGCGCTGTTGGGAATCTTTATCCTCACGACGATGTTCACGCAGCATCGCGCGGCGACTCGGCAGCTTGGGCATATTGCGTTGATTCCGAGCTATCTTTCCAGCATCGTTGCAGAGTGGGTGCTGCTTGGCCTGGTGATCGCTGGCATCCACCGGCGTCGCGAGTTCCTCGCACAGGCCTTTTGCAATCGAACTCGCACATTCTTCGAGAGTGTTGGCCTCGGCGCGGCCGTATACGTTGTCGGCTTCATGGCGATTGGAATTGTTAGCGCCGTGCTGTACTTCACGCCGCTCTTTCACAAGCGCAATGAAGCGGCGATCCTTGCGATGGCGCCGCATACACCGCTGCAATTCCTGGTGTGGTTCGGCGTCTCGCTATCGGCAGGCGTGTGCGAAGAGCTGATCTTTCGCGGCTACCTGTTACAGCAACTCAACGCGTGGACACAACGTCCAGTCGTCTCGATCTGCCTTGGAGCTCTGCTCTTCGGGTCAGTACATCTGTACGAGGGGCTTGGTGCGATTCTTCCGCTGGCCGCGCTGGCACTGGTGTTTGGTGCGGTGGTGCATCACTTCAAGGGAGATCTTCGCGCGGTCGTCGTGGCGCATACGCTGCAGGATTTCATCGTCGCGCTTCTGCTGCTTGCGAAGCCTTTCGTTGAGCAACATCAGCCGAAGCCGTGATGCGTTGCAATGCGATGACTTATCAAGCTGCTTGAAGGAGTGTCGCTTCAGGAAAGAAATTGTCTCCTACATCGCTTTTTTTCTTGACACTGTTTTGTCACAAAACTATACCTTCGTTAGCTGCTCGATTGGCTGTTGATGCAACTGGGAGAATAGGCAAACGGCAACCGCAAGGAAGCCGATCCAAAAGGCAAGCACGACAAGGCAAATACAAGGCAAACGCAGTGAAGGGGACGCTCGATAGCGCCCCCTTCACTGCGTTTGAGAGAGCCTGAAGCTCTGGTCTCTGTTGGCGATTTCTTAATTCTTCGCAGCAGCCATCGACTGCGGCGCGCCCTTCGGTGTGGATAAGTAGCCCGAAATCTGATTCTTCGAGATGTTGTTTACGACGACCTCGAACAGCACAGGATCTTTACCGGTGTAGAACTGAACCGGCTCATCCAGACTCTTGTCCTTCTTCTCGATGTTGCGGTCATCCGCACTCACAACCATGGTGTACTTCGAGCGCTTGTCGTCTACCTTCTTCGCCTGTAGCTTGATGGTCGAGAGCAGGGTTGGCTTGCCACCCTTCTGCAAGGTGAACTCGTAGTAGTTGCGATCGCCCTTGTGCTTTAGAATTTCGAGTTCGTCGTGGTTTGTGGCGATCAGGCCGCTCATCTTGCCTTCGTCGCCCATCATGCGCTGCATGGCCTGCTTAGCGTTTGCCAGGTCGGTCTGGGTGTCGGCAATGCTGGCCTTCGCGCCAACTACATCGGTCTTGACAGTTGAGACATCAGAGGCAACCGCGCCGATCTGCTTGACGGCATCAGCCTGAGCCTGTTCAAGCTTCGCGGTCTGGGCATGCTCGGCCTTCACCTGAGCAGCCTGCGCGACCATGATGGCCTGGGTTTTCATCTCGATCTGCTTCTGGGTCATGCCGACACTTTGTCCCAGCGTCTCTGTCGTAGCGCGCAGGCGGGCTGAGAGGGCCTCATCCTTTTGCGCAAGTTCAACGTTCTTCTGTTCCGTTGCCGCGATTCTATCTTCCGCTGCCTTCAGGTGGTTGTTGAGCCCGAAGCACCAAATCAGTGCACCAACGGACATGAGCACCAGAACGGCGAGCGCCCCGAGTAAGGCGTTCGAGGGACGGTTCTGTGTTGCGAAATCTTGATCTGTCATAGTTGCTCCTCCATTACTGCTTTGAAATGAGACGTTTGATTCGCCTGAACGGTTATCTTCAATCCATTCAGCAATATATCGCACCGCTCTGTCGATATTCGCCCAAGGTTAGCTCGTCTATCGTGACAACGGTTTCTTCGCTGCGCTATAACCAATGTACCTGCCAACACTATCAATCTCGATCCGGAGAACGTAACGAATGTCGAATGCTGTCGCACCTAAGGGACTTGAAGGCATCGTAGCCACAACCTCCTCCATCTGCTGGATCGACGGCGACGCCGGTGTACTTTCCTACCGCGGCATCGATATCCACGAACTTGCGGACAAGTCGACGTTTGAAGAGACGACTTACCTCCTATGGAATGGTACGCTCCCCAATCAGGCGGAGCTTGCTGCGTTTACGAGTGAACTGCAGGCTGCGCGCGAGATGGATCCCGCCATCGTCAAGCTGCTGCGCGAGGTTCCGGCGTATGCGTCGCCAATGGAAGTCCTGCGTACGGCGGTTTCGCTGCTTTCGATCTACGACGCTGATGAAAAGGATTGCGGCCACCAGGCGAACCTGAGGAAATCTTTCCGGCTGACGGCTCAGATTCCAATGATCGTCGCCATGTTCGACCGAATCCGCAAGGGTCATCCGGTGGTTGAGGCGGACAAGAGCCTTTCGCACGCCGCCAACTTCCTGTGGATGTTGAATGGCGAAAAACCGTCCGACACCGCGACCCGCGCGTTCGACATCGCGTTGATTCTGCATGCGGATCACGAATTGAACGCCAGCACCTTCGCCGCCCGCGTCATTGCGGCAACACTCTCGGACATGCACTCGGCGATCACCGGAGCGATCGGCGCGCTGAAGGGACCGCTGCACGGCGGAGCCAACGAAGCCACGATGAAGCTGCTCTATGCGATCGAAAAAGCCGGTGCGGATCCTGTGGAATATGTTCGCGGCATGTTTGCGCGCAAGGAGAAGATTTCGGGCTTCGGCCATCGGGTATATCACACGGAAGATCCGCGCGCTACGCACCTCCGCCGCATGTCGGAGGAGTTGGGCAAGGCCGCCGGTAATACCAAGTGGTTTGATATGTCGAGCAAGATTGAAGCGTTTGTGAAGGGCGAGAAGAAGCTGAACGCAAACGTCGACTTCTACTCCGCAAGCACCTATACGACGCTTGGTATCGACATCGATCTGTTCACGCCAATCTTTGCGATTTCGCGCATCTCTGGCTGGGCTGCCCACGTGATCGAACAGCACGACGACAACCGCCTGATCCGGCCGCGTGCTGACTATACGGGGCCAGCCTACCCAGCCCCGTATGTCCCGCTGTCTGAGCGGTAAGCCTTTCGACCCGGCGATTTTGACCGGACTCCAACTTTCGTTGCAGAATAAAAGGTTCAAAGAGAGCAATAACTCTTTTTGACTCTTTCATTTTGCGTGTAGACTGCAGTTTGTGGACCCGCCAAATTGATCGTCGGTGCGTCCGGTCCCCAAAGAATTCCCACCTCACACCCCTGGAGCTATCCGCCGTGTTCAACGTACGCCTGACACCGATACTGCTTCTCTGCCTCTCCTCTATTGCGCTCCATGGGCAGGCCATTCCAGTCCAGACCGGGGGCACAATCTCGACGAGTGAAGCCTCTGACTCGGGTCCGGCCGGGATCGTCCCGGTGATGAAGGGGCCAAACCTCTCGTTCATTACATCGTCGCAGCATGACTCGTCCAACGGTTGGTCGTCCGTGGTTGCTCCGGACTTTGCTTGGCGCTTTAGCCGGCACTTCTCTGCCGATATGAGCCTTCCGATCTATGGCCACATCAACGTTGTGGTGACTGGCGGCACCAAGCTGAAGCCGACCTACACAACCGTTGCAAAGCGTTTTGTATTGGCAGATATGGCGATGAACGGTCACTATGAGATCGATGCGCCATTCCTGTCCTACTATCTGACCGCCACACTTGGGCTTCCGACCGGAAACACGGCCTTTGGCCTCGGCGGGGGACAGGTGACGTACAACTTCAATAACCACTTTGAAAAGAACTTCAACTTCTTCACGCCAAATATCGAGCTTGGGATTGGTGACAGTTCGGCGACGATCGGATCGCGCGTCCAGAAGAGTTACACCACGGTCGGACACCTGGCGCATTTCCAGGCTGGCGCGGCGTTTGATCTGCCGCTGCACGCGTCGTTTGAAGCCGATGCCTACGAGGATCTTCCGCTGTCGACCCAGATCCTGTACTCGACCACCAAACAGGGAAAGAAGAAAGTGACGACGGCGACGAATGTTGGCATCGCGGAAGACAACGGCTTTACGACCTCATTGGATATTCCGCTCATCCCCCACGTCATTCTGTCCGGAACCTACAATCGCAGCTTGAGGTCGCGGATCGACACCGCGGGATTTGGACTGACCTTCATGCTAAGAACGCCGCCCAGGGAAATTGCCCGCTAGAAATCATCTTTGACACAACAAAAGGGACGGCACCTGTGCCGTCCCTTTATTACGTCTTCAGGCGAGTTACATGCCGCCTGCACTGGCTGGCGGGATGATCCCGTTCATTCGCAGATATTCGACGAGCTGGCCGTAGTGGTCGTAGCCGTGGGCCACGCCAAAGGTTGCAAGCGTCGCGCGGGTATTCATTCCGTCGGCGCCCTTGATGACCAGAAATGCGTTTGCCGGGGTGATCGTCGCGACAGCCTTGTGTGCGAAGGCGAAGCAGGCTGCCAAAGCTGCGACCAGATCGTCCTTCTTGGTCATGCTGCCGATTGCCTTTTCGTCCACGTCGATCTTCATATCGCCGACGAGGCTGTAGAAGTAATAGTTCGCCACGATGACATGCGAGACCTGCGCTGCAAAGGTGCGGACGCCGTCAAACTTTGAACCAGCGATCATCGCCGTCTTGGGCGCGAATTCATACTTGTCGGCTGGCATCGCCTTAGCCGCTCCGGTGATCTCCGCCTCAAACAGCTTCAGCATCCCGTCGATCTCTTTTGCCGGGTTTGCAGCCGAGCCAACGGCAGGGGCCGGCATCTTCATGTCGCCCATCTGCGCCTGACCGATCGCCGTACAACCCAGCGTTAGGACCGCTACGCACATCATCTTCCGCATCATCGCCTGCTCCTTTGTCGATCTGGTTTGAAACTCCCACTTTAGCGTAGCAGAATGGGCTGTGCGGAGGGGTAAGCTTAGGGTTATGGCCTTTGCTGCACGTCAACTACAGCGCCGAATTTATATGGACGCCAACGCAACCACGCCTTTGCTGCCCGAGGTGTTCGACGCGATGCGCCCCTTCCTGCTGGAGAACTTCGGGAATGCCAGTTCGATCCACCAACAGGGCCAGCGAGCCCGCGCCGCGGTCGACAAGGCCCGCAATGCGGTTGCCAAGCTGTTCAACGTGAAGTCGGCGGAGATCGTCTTCACCTCTGGCGGCACCGAGAGCGATAATCTCGCGCTGTTCGGCATCGCCACGCCCGGCGACCACGTTATCACCACGTTGATTGAGCACCATGCCGTGCTGCATGCCGCGGAAGAGCTTGCCAAGCGCGGAGTCGAGGTCACGTTTCTAGCTTGCGACTCCGTCGGAGTGATCGCTCCTGCGGCCCTACAGGCGGCTCTACGGCCGAATACGCGGCTCGTCTCCATCATGTTCGCCAATAACGAGACGGGCGTCATCCAGCCCATCCCAGAGCTTGCAGCCATCACCCGGGCCCACGGGGCGCTGTTTCATAGCGACGCTGTACAGGGTGCGGGAAAGCTGGAGATTGACCTCAATCCAGAAGGCCCGCTGGCTGCTGTGGATTTGCTTTCGCTATCCGGCCACAAGATGTACGCCCCGCAAGGCATCGGCGTGCTGTTTGTTCGACAGGGCGTGAAGCTCACACCGCTATTCCACGGTGGGACGCATGAGCGTCAGCGCCGGGCCGGAACCGAGAATGTGGCGGGAATCGTCGCACTGGGCAGGGCGGCAGAGCTTGCTGGGCTTTGGATGGCCGGTAAAGCCGATCCGGCGACCGCCGGCACCGCAAATCCCGCAGAGCTCGCGGCACTCCGAGATCGGCTGGAACAGGGTCTTCTGGAGCAGCTTCCGGCGTCCGGCGTAAATGGAGCGGGATTCCCGCGGACGGCCAATACGACCAACATCTCCTTCGACCACATTGACGCCGAATCGCTGGTGATTACGCTGGACCTGAATGGCCTTTCCGTCTCCGGCGGCAGTGCCTGCCAGTCTGGCGCGGCAGAGCCATCGCATGTACTTACGGCTATGGGGCTTTCCCCGGCCCGGGCGCGCGCCAGTATCCGCATCTCGCTTTCGCGCACGACTTCGCCGGAAGACATTGATGACGCGCTCAAGATGATTCCGGCAGCAGTGAACCAGTTGCGGTCGATCTCGAAGAGCTGGAAGGCTGCCGTGGAGGCTACGCCAGCGCTGATCTCAACCTAGTTGTCGCGCTACTCTGGCTTCTCGGCCGCAGAGGTGTTCAGCTTCACGTCGACTTCGCGAGCGGTCAGGCGAGCGGGACGAATGAACTCCGCCGCAGGTCGCGGGGTTTCCGGCCCATCCGACTTCTGTTGCGGCGCTGGCTTGGGCTTTCGTTTCAGCGGCCGGACAAGCGATTCTGCCCCGCGCCCCAGGATTCCGAAGAACACCATCAGCAAGACCGCGCCGACGCCGACCCCAAGATAGGGCAACGCGGAGGTGAAGGACGAAGCAACGTCGTTGTTGTGCGAGCGGACCTTGGTGTCGACACCAGAGAACAGGCCGTCAAGAAACGTCTGAAGCCCGCCCATATTGAAGATGTAGCAAAAAAACACAAGCCCCGCGACCAGCAGGACGAGAGCGCCGACGCTGCCGCTGCTTCCCTTGCGGGTCACAACAGGGTCTAGGCTCTCGCCCACATGGGGCTGCCGTTTGCGATTTGGTTGTCGTAGCCGAACATGGGGCGAGTCAGGCATAGGAGTTTCCGTTGAATGCTACAGGTACCAGGGAATATTGATGACGATGATGCGCTGATTGCCCTTTACCAATAGGAACAACTTCAGCAGCTGGACACGCTGGTTGTGGAGCAGATTCTCCCACCAGTGGCGCACGACAAGCTCTGGCAGCAGCACGGCAACCTTACGGCCAGGATGATCGGCTTCGAGGCTCAGGATGTAGTTCATGAGCGGCGAGATGATGAACCGGAAGTTCGAGTGAATCGTAACGAGCTCCGGCTCGGCCATTCCCTTGCTGCGGATGGGGAGCAGAATCTTTTCCATCCACTCGTCCTCAATGCCGTGGCCCTCGTCTTCGGAGTGGACGTGGACGACTTTGATCTCCTTGGACATGAGAAGACCGAAGCGCATTGCCTTCTCGGAGATTCGGTTCCAGCCGGCCATCGGGATCACGACGAGGGGCTCTTCGAGGTTGTCCATGTTGAGCGGTGTCATCTCCTTCATCTCGCCATTTACGCGGCTGTAGTGCTTCTTGACCGAGTACATAATCAGGATGAGGAATGGAATCAGGATTGCCGTGACCCACGCTCCGGACATGAACTTGGACGCTAGCACCACGATGGTCGTAATGCCAGTCGCAACTGCGCCGGTTCCATTGACGAACATGTGCCAGATGCGGCCTGGGTGCTTCTGTTCCTTCTGCCAATGGCGAACCATTCCAGCTTGCGACAGTGTAAACGCGAGGAATGCGCCGATGGCATAAAGCGGAATCAGCTTGTCCGTCACACCACCGAAGGCGATCAGGATCAGCGCAGTGAAGCCCGTCAGCGCGTAGATACCATGCGAGAAGAGAAGACGTCGGCCGCGCAGGATAAAGACGTGCGGCAGATAGTCGTGCATCGCAATGGCGCGCGTAAGGCGTGGGAAGTCCGCGAAAGCGGTGTTCGCGCTCAAAGCCAAAGCCAGAAAGACACTGCCCATGGTGACGAAGTAGAACCAGCCCCGCCCGAAGACCGCCATCACGAGCAAGCTCAACAAGCTCTGATAGTTTGGCTCATCAGGGTTCATCGCCATGATGCCGTAGTGTTTTGACAGCCAGGCCGTGCCGTAAAGGAGCACAATCAGCAGCGCGATGATCACCGTGAGGGTACGCTGTGCGTTCTTGGAGCGCGGCTCACGGAAGGCCATCACGCCATTCGAGACGGCTTCCACGCCAGTCATTGCTGCGCAACCGCTCGAGAATGCCTTAAGCAGGAGAATCCAGCTGAGCGAAGTAATCGTCGCCTTGATCGCCGGGACCTGTTCCAGCGCAACGGGGTGCCCACCAGCAGCGAAGGTCTTGTAGACTCCGACGCCGATAAGCGTGAGGAGCGTCGAAATAAAGAGGAAGGTTGGCAGGATGAACGCAGCGCCAGTATCTTTCACTCCGCGCATATTGATCATCGCCAGCACGGCGAGGATAAACAGGCACAATACCAGTGTATGTGGAGCGAGAGACGGCAGCGCCGAAGTCATCGCTGTGACGCCGGCTGAAATTCCGACCGCAGCCGTGAGAATGTAGTCGATCATCAGGGCTGCGGCGGCTAGAAGACCCGCACGCTCCCCCAAATTTTCGCTAGCGACCGTGTAGCTTCCACCTCCGGTTGGGTAGGCAGCAATTGTCTGTCGGTAGCTGAAGTAAACGATGACCAGGAGGATCAGGATTGCGGAGACGATCTCCAGCATCCGAGGCCCGGTGACTCCAGCCACACCCAGCGGAATCAGCAGGTAGGCGACCTGCTCCGGTCCGTACGCCGCGCTCGTAAGTGCATCTAACCCAAAAATGGGAATACCGGCAGAAATGCCAATTTGCTCCGCGCGTTCTTCGCTGGTAGCAAGAGGCTTACCAAAAATACGATCTTGAATGGCCATGTCCTCTAAATATTACCTTGCCAAACAAGCAACCTTTGCCGCTGTTCGAACAATTGAATGAGTTCTTTATGCGTTTGGCGCGGTGTAACGTGACTGCAGGATACTTTTC
>JAYVZU010000574.1:0-9347 GCA_043783075.1 Rhodanobacteraceae bacterium | reverse complement strand
GCTCGGGCACCGACCAGTCGCGGCTGCTGACGCTGAACAAGGGTTCCCATGACGGTCTGAAGCCCGACATGGCGGTAATCACGCCGAACGGCATCGTCGGCAAGCTGCGCGACGTCTTCCCCGGCACCTCGCAGCTGCTGTTGATGAACGACCCAACCGCCGGAGCCGGGGTGATCTTCTCGTCCACGCGAATTCATGCCATTCTGCATGGCTCGCCGGTGGGCCGAATCCTCATCACGAACCTGACGCCTGACTCCCGCATTAAGCTGGGCGAGACGGTCCTCACCTCGGGAGGCGACGGAGTCTTTCCGCGCGGGCTGGCGGTCGGGACCATCGATTCTATCGTTCTGGACCCGGCACACCAGCCCTATACGTTGATCACGCTCCATCCGGCGGTCGACCTGAACCAGCTGGATGAGGTTCTTGTGGTCACCGGAACTGCCGCGCTGGAGGCCTTGAACGTGACGCAACAGCAGCAGGACCTGGCCGCTGACCCCCTCGCTCACGCTGCGGACATCAGTGCGGAGCGCCTGCCCAGCATTCATGACGACAAAGCCGCGCCAATCGCTGCCGACGGCACGGACCCAGCTGCGCCACCGCCTGATAATTCCACCAAACTTGTCCCCAAGCCGCAACCTGTCATCCACCCCGACCGCTACAGTCCCGGTGCCTCGGCTCCGGCCACCGATCTGAAACCTGGAGCCCCCAAGCAATAGCGACTCCCTATGGCCATCCGCTCCTATACATCTCGCAGCGAGTTTGAGCAGTACCGCTTCAGCCCCATCGTGACGTTGCTCGTCCCGTTTGGGCTGATCCTGCTGCAGGCGTATCTGCCGGCGTTGTTCCCGCGCTTGCTGATCCTCGATCTTCCGCTGATTGCGGTGATCTTCTTCGCTGTTGCGCGTCGCAACCCGATTCTCGGAGCGGTGACCGGGGCCTGCATCGGGCTGTTTCAGGATTTGCTGACCGGCCAGCCGATCGGCATCAACGGCATTGCAAAGACCATCATCGGGTACGCCGCGTCCAGTATCGGCCTGCAGGTGGACGTTGAGAACATTACGACGCGCATCCTGATGAACTTCGGCTTCTCCTGGCTGCAATCGGGTCTTCTGTTCCTCATCCAGCATTACCTCCTCGGGGTCTCGGGCTACAGGATCCTGTGGTTGCACGAGCTGTACCGCGCTATCTTCAATACGCTCATTGCCATCCCGATCTTCCTGGTTCTCGACCGCACGAAACGCCGGGAGTAGCGCGGTTATCGGGCTAACATATAGTTAACGTTCCAGTCCATACTCACTATCAGGCGCATTTTCTGTTGGTCTAGAGCTAGAGACAACAGCAGATCCCTCCGGGATGACAAACAAGAGAGAAAGACTGCTCTAAGAACTACCCAATATGACCTCGCCAAACCCTATCGACCGCGAAGAGAAGCTCTCTCCCGTCAAGCTGCACGCGACGCAGTACGTCATTGTGCTGATTCTGACGATTCTGGTCTTTGGTTTGTGGCGTTTGCAGGTGCTGGACGTCGATAACTACCGTTCGCTGGCGGAGCAAAACCGCGTTCGCAAGGTGCCGGTGCTGGCGCCGCGTGGACGCATCTTCGACCGCGAAGGCCGGCTGATCGTCGACAACTACAGTTCGACTTCCTGCTTTTTGATCCGCGACCAGGTCCGCGACGCCGACTCCGAACTGCCGCGTATTGCAGCCGGGCTGCATATTCCGCTGGAACAACTACAGGCCACGCTGAAGCGTTTTGCCGCCGCGCCCAAGTACCAGCCGATTCCGATCAAGCAGGACATTACGCCGGACGAGCAGGCCTTTATCGCCGCCCACCGCGACGCGCTGCCCGAGTTGGAGACGCTCGAAGAGCAGCGCCGCCTGTATCCGCGTGACGGGTTTGCGGCACACTTGATCGGCTACGTTGGCGAGGTTTCGGAGCAGATGCTGGAGAAGGATTCGCGCTACGACTTCTACCAGCCGGGCGACGTGGTGGGACGCTCCGGGGTTGAATCCACCTACGACGCCTACCTGCGTGGCGTCGACGGCTCCCGCGACGTGATTGTGAACTCCCACGGCAAGGAAGTTGGCCAACTTGGGCAGGAGTTGGCAATACCGGGCCACGATTTGAAGCTGTCGATCGATCTGGATATTCAGATTGCTGCCGAGAAGGCTCTCGAAGGCAAGACGGGGGCAATTGTTGCGCTGGACCCCCATACGGGCGAAGTATTGGCGATGGTCTCGCGACCGAGCTTCGATCCGAACCAGTTTTCGGTGCGCGTCAGCCACAGCTATTGGAATTCGATCCTCGATAACCCCGACCATCCGCTGCTGAACAAGACGATTCAGGCGCAGCTTGCGCCGGGCAGCACCTTCAAGATCATTATGTCGGTGGCCGGGTTGCAGGAGGGGCTCGCACAGGATCTGCAGGTCAACTGCTCGGGCGGAGCGACCTTTTACGGCCACTTTTATGCCTGCGATAAGCACCACGGCGGCGTGAATATCAACAACGCCATACCGTACTCCTGCGATACGTTTTTCTACGATCTGGCGAACCGTCTGGGGATTGATACGATTGCGCGTTATGCGACGTTGGTTGGATTGTCGCAACGAACCGGCGTCGATCTGCCGGACGAGGTGACGGGGACGATGCCGTCGACGGCGTGGAAGATGAAGACGCAGCACGAGAAGTATTTTGCCGGCGAGACGATCTCGGTGGGGATTGGGCAGGGTGCGGTTACCGCGTCTCCTATCCAGCTAGCCCGCGCGCTGGGCGGCATTGCATCGGGTGGCGTGATGCATCGGCCGCACGTGGTGCTGCCGGGCCAGGTGGACAAGGAGATGGAGACCTCCATCCTCGAGAATTACCCGGGCTCTGGCGAAAAGACGATTCCGCTGACCGCCGAGAACTGGCAGACGATCACCGACGGAATGGCAGCCGTCACGTCTACCGGGACTGCTGCCCCGGCCCATCTTGAGGGTATCGACTTCGCCGGCAAGACCGGCACGGCACAGGTGATGGGTCACGATGCGCTGGCCCGCACGAACAAGGGCCACAATACGTTGCCGAATGCCTGGTTCGTCGGCATGGTGCCTCGGCGCAACCCGGATATTGTGGTTGCAGTGCTTTGGGAGCATGGCAACTGGGGCAATAACTCGGCCATGTTGGCGTCGCAGATTATCGATGCGTTCGTGACGAAGCAGCGGAAGGGCGACCACAATCTGAAGCTGGCAGACACTCCAGCACCGAAGCCGGAGGTTCCACCTTCAACTCCTCCAGCCGTCACCCCGACAACTCTTGGGCAATAACCTTGATCGCGCCGCACCGTCGTTTCTTTCTCAACCGCGTAGACTACCGATAGCCCCATGCAACGTTTTTCCTCCTTCCGCGACTTCGACTGGACACTCCTCTCACTGATCGGCATTCTGTCGGTTATCAGCGTGCTGGAGATTAAGTCAGCGACCGCGATGACCAAGTTCCACGGCTTCGAT
Source organism: Rhodanobacteraceae bacterium (assembly GCA_043783075.1). Taxonomy (GTDB): domain Bacteria; phylum Acidobacteriota; class Terriglobia; order Terriglobales; family Acidobacteriaceae; genus Edaphobacter. The sequence goes on along the minus strand of JAYVZU010000574.1, from coordinate 5,858 downwards.
CACAAGCAGATCGGCTTCCTCTGCGCTGGCGTGGTCCTGATGTTTGTGATCTCGATGATCGATTACCACATGCTGGTGGACGCGGTTCCGTGGTTGTATGGCATCTTTCTGGCGCTGCTGATCGCGGTTCCTATTGTCGGGACCAAGGTTCTGGGTGCGAAACGCTGGATCAAGCTGCCGGGCGGTGCCCACTTTCAGCCGTCAGAGTGGATGAAGTTGGTGCTGATCCTCGCCGTCGCGCGCTACTTCTGGCCACGAGCCGGACGTGGACTCAGCTGGACGGATATTGGCAAGGCGTTTGCTTTGGTGGGGGTGCCGCTTTTGCTGGTGCTGAAGCAGCCGGACCTCGGTACATCGCTCACCTACGTCCCGATTCTGGCAGTCGGGTTGTTTCTGGGCGGGATCAACTTCAAGCAGGCGGCCATCCTGATTGTGGCGTTTTCAATTCTGGCGTTCGGCGTGGTCAAGTCCGGCAAGGTACTGAAGCCGTTCCAGGTGGCTCGGCTGACCAGCTTTATGGACCCCGATCTAGACCCACGCGGGACCGGATACCAGATTCGTCAGTCGATGATTGCTGTCGGTTCCGGCGGAATCTGGGGCAAGGGAACCAACCAGGGGACGCAGACGCAGGGTGACTTTCTGCCGATTCCGTACACCGACTTTATCTTTGCGGCGCTTTCGGAGGAGCACGGCTTCATCGGCGCGGTGACGGTGCTGATGCTGTATTTTCTGGTACTGATGCGATTGATTCAGAACGCCCAGACGGCCTCAGATATTCCGGGGACGTTCATCATTATGGGGGTCGTCGCCGTCATGATCTTCCAGATTGCCGTGAATGTCGGGATGGTCGTGGACCTGATGCCGGTGACTGGGATTCCTTTGCCGCTGCTGAGTTACGGCGGGTCGTCCGTGCTGTTTACGTTCCTGTCGCTGGGAATCGTGATGAATATAAGGATGCGCCGGTTTGTGAACTAACGCCGGTCCGCGTTGCGGGTGTTACACTTCGGCTCAGTTATCCGCGGACAATCCATGAAGTATCGCAATCGAGCCTTGGGACTTCTGTCTCTGCTTCTGGCTCTCACCACACTTGACCGCATCTGTATCTCGGTTGCAGGCCCGCGTATGCAGGACGCCCTGCATATTGGTCCGGTCGGTTGAGGATGGGTGAACGGCGTTTTTACGCTCGCGTACGGCCTGTTTGAGATCCCGACTGGCACCCTCGGCGACCGTCCCGGCCCGCGCAAGCTTCTTACCCGGATCGTTCTGTGGTGGTCCGCCTTCACCGCGATGACCGGTCTCGTCACTGGCCTTGGCCCGCTCCTTGCCGTCCGTTTCCTTTTCGGCATGGGGGAGGCAGGGGCTTATCCCAACGCTTCGATCGTCGTTGCCCGCTGGTTCCCGGTAGAAGAACGTGGCCGGGCGTTCGGTTTCTTTCTGATGGCTTCGCAGCTTGGTGGAGCCTCCGCGCCGCTCCTCGTCGTCCCTCTCCAGTCGCACTTCGGGTGGAGAGCCTCCTTCTTCGTGTTCGGTCTTCTTGGTCCCATCTGGGGCTTCTTCTGGTATCGCTGGTTCCGAAACTCCCCAGCCGAAAAATCCGGAGTATCGTCCGCCGAGCTTGCTGAGACCGCCTCCCTCCACACTGTTGCCCACACCAAAATGCCCTGGCCCCTGGCTCTCCGCAGTCGGAACCTCTGGGCAATCGTGGCGATATGTTTCTGCTACCTCTACACTTACAGTTTTTTCACGTCCTGGTTCCACACCTACCTGGTCAAGGCCCGCGGCTACCGGGAGAGCGATCTCTGGCTCTCGGCGCTTCCATTCATCGTTGCTGCATTGGCGAATTTCGTCGGTGGGTATGTTAGCAATATCCTTGTTCTGCGCGTCGGTCTCCGCTGGGGACGTTGCGCCATAGGAGCCAGTGGCTTGCTCATCGCCTGTTGCTCCATTTTGGCCGCGATGCTGACCCACAACTCCTATGCCTCCCTGGCATTTCTCACCTGTGCCATCGCCGGCATCACCTTTCAGCAGCCCATTGCATTCGCGGTCTGCCTCGATATCGGCGGCCCGTTCGCGGGAGCGATGGTCGGCATCTTCAACACTGCTGCCGGGGCTGCGGGCTTCGTCGGAGCTATCGCGTTTGGCTACATCGTCAAGTTATCCGGTGGATACACTCTGCCGTTCGTGCCGATGGCATTTTTTCTGCTGCTTGGCGTCGGGTTGTGGTTCTGGATCGACCCGACTCGGCAAATTGCTCCCATGCACCATATTGAGCCGGAACTGTTGGCGACTCCGGTTTAGTAGAGGCATGTAGGGTTCCGCTCAAAAGCAACCCGATAAATTTTCAGTTACAATAAGCGCAGTGCCTGCCCTGCGCTCAGTCGCAGATTTGGTGCATACTGTCTTCACAACCCTGACCGGCCAGATGCCGTTCAGCGCAATTCCCGCCCCTCTTTGGCGCACGGCGCCGTCGGACGGTCAACAAGAGTTTTATTTTCAAGACTTTAGAAGTTTGAAATCAGATAATAAAGGCCGGCCAGGCTTGAGTTCGACTCCGTTGGCCGGACAGGTTCTGGGAATGATTGAAGCTGGAAGGCAAACGGCCCCGCCTCGTGATGAGGTTGTTCTGGTCACCTCCTGCGTCTTCGATCTCTCGCTTGAAGCATCTCCACGCGGCTCCGAATTCCTCTGTTTCACCCCACCTCATCGCAAGATCAGGCCCCGGGTAGAAGTGTGCCAACACCTCGCGACAGATCTCGTAACCGCAGCTTCCGCAGCCTTGAACCAGTCCCGTCCCGGTGAGCAGCGCATAGCATCCTGCTAGCGCCGCTCCCGATCTCTCGCTTTGCCTGCCTCTCCTGATCCGGCAAACACCGGCAGGGGAGAAAGAGCAGACTGGAATGTCGAAAGAAATATATATCTCCTCCACACCGCACGAGACGCGGCTGGCAATCGTTGAAAACGAAGCACTTACAGAGATTTATTACGAGCGCGAGAACGAATACACCCTCGCCGGCTCTATCTACAACGGCAAAGTAACGCGCGTGCTTCCGGGCATGCAGTCATCTTTTGTCGACATCGGCCTAGACCGTGACGCCTTCCTTTACATCACGGACTTTATGGAAGAAGTCGGCGAGCCGGGTGAGTTTGAGACCCACGGCGCTGGCGACAGCGGCAGCCGCGCTCCCCGCGAAGGCGGACGTGACGGTGGACGCGGAGACCGTGGCGGTCGTGGAGATCGTGGAGATCGCAATGGCCAGCGTGGACCGCGGTCCATCGACGCCTCGGCCAGCGAGCCGGTCAACCGTGAGCCTTCAGACGACGAACTATTTACTGCTGCTGTCTCCGGCCTCGACCCTGCACGTCCTGTCGCCGAGACCGAGCGTGGTGAACGCTCCGGCAGCCGACGTGGCGGCCGCAACCGCCGCGACCGAGACCAGCGCCGCGATCGCCCGGCGGGAGACCGCCCGGCCTCCCCGGCAGTTGACGCTCCGGTTGCTGAATCGGTAATCGCTTCGCCGCCGAACGTCGAGGTGGGCGAGCTTGGCGAGGGCGCACCCGGAGCCGACGGCAGCCGTCGCTGGCGTGGACGCCGCGGACGCCGTGGCAATCGCGGTCAGGATCGTGCTGGCCAGCCGGTCGTTGAGTCTGCTGCACCAGTTGTGGAGGAAGCACCGATCCGCACCGAATCCACCGGCCCAATTTACGATTCCTACCCAGCTCCGGAGCCAGTTGAGCTGGAAGCCTCGGCGGACCAAGTTGCCGAAGCTCCGCAGACCGACCGCGTACCCCGTGGCGACCGCAACGACCGTGGTGGTCGGGATGCTGGCCGTGGCGATCGTGGTGGGCGGGATGGTGGCCGAGGCGACCGCACCCGTGGTGGCCGTGAAGGGCGCGGTGATCGTGGCCCGCGCAGCTCCGCTCCTGCGGCAGATGCCTTCGGCGAAGCTCCAGCCTATGGAACGGAAGAGCTCTCTGCCGCACCGATCGAGCCGATTATCCTTCCAGGCGAGTCGCTCTCCAAGTACCGTGCTCCGTCTGAGGCTTCGGCGTCACCGGCTCGCGTCGTAGCTGTTCCTGCCGCTGCCTCGGAGTTCGTCGCTGCCGGTTGGGATGGCGGTCTGGTGTTGCCGGGCGAGACGATCCGCCCCCGCACCGCATCACACTCTGACCGTTCCGATACACCGCGTGACTTCCAGCGCCGCGATGACCGTAGCTCAGACCGTGGTTCCCGCGATGAGCGCGGCTCACGCAACGACCGTGGAGATCGCAACCGTGGCGACCGTGGCCCGCGCCAGGATCGTCCGCGTTACTCGGACGCACCGGTCGCTGCGCTTTCGCAGGAAGCGTTTGTCGCGCCAGTGGTTGCCGCCGAAGTCCATACACCCGCGCCGGAGCACACCGCTCCCGAAGCCGCCGTGGTGAACAGCACGTTTGTTCCTCCTCCGCCGATGCCGGTTGCCGTGGAAGCCGAACCAGTCCACGTCGAGCCAGCTCCGGTAGCGATCGTCGAGGCCGCCCCGGAAGTTCCAGTGGTGGAGCACGAGTACGAACCGTCGGAAGCTTCGGCCTCCTACCGCGTCGACCCCGTGGCCCCGAGCGAGTTCCGTCAGTCCGCCCCGGTCCTCGAAGAAGAAGTGATCGAGGAAGAGCTGGTTGAGGAAGAGACTGAGCAGGCTGAGAGCTTGCCTGATCCCGTTGCAGCGACCCCAGTCCCTGAGGTTGTCCACGAGTTCGAGCCTGTCTCCGGCCATGACGAGTCTGCACACGAAGTCACCGCGATTTTCGCCACTGGCGAGATGCACACCGAATCGCCTGCACTTATTAGGCAGGAACTGATCGCCGCTGCTCCGTCGGCGCAGGGTGCGGAGCACTCGGCCACGCCCGTCGCTGCCGATGTTGTGGCCGCCGATCAGACCATGCCGTGGTTTGCCCCGGGCTCCGGCGTTCTCGAAGAAGAGATGCTGGATGACGAGGAGGATCACGTCATTCCCGCTGTACAGGCGCGCTACGACGAGCAGCAGGATCAGGAGACGCTGGAGAATGCTGCCGATCTCGGCACCATGCTCCGCGAGATGAGCATCGACCACCTCACCCGCACCGAAGCTTCGGTGGACGAGGAAGAGGATGACTTCGAGGAAGACTTCCTTGAAGAGGATCAGGATTACTCGACGGAATCGGCTGAAGGTGACGATTTCGAGGACGAAGAATCGGATCAGCCAGAGTACAGCCTGGACGAGGGCGGCGAAGAGGATTCCGAAGGCGCACCCTACCTCGGCGACACCGAGGCAGCCCCCGCCGAGTCGGTAGCGGCTCCGCAGGGCGAAGCTCGTGAACCCCGGCGTGACCGTGGCCGCGATGGTGGCCGTCGCGATGGCCGTCGTGGCGACCGCAATAACCGCCGCTCCGGCGAGCGGGACCGTGGCACCGGCGAACGCGCCCGCTCCACTGGCGGTGGAGAACATCGCGGCGGACGGCCGTCCATGCAGTCGACCAACCTGCCCGCAATCAGCGACTTGCTGAAGCCGGGGCAAGAGATTCTCTGTCAGATCGCCAAGGAACCCATCGCGAAGAAGGGTGCGCGCATCACGTCGCACATCGCTCTGCCGGGCCGCTTCCTGGTCTTCATGCCAACGGTCAATCACATCGGCGTTTCGCGCAAGATCGAGTCCGATGGCGAACGCCGCCGTCTGAAGGAGATTCTGCTCTCGGAGAAGGGCGAGGCCTCGGGTGGATTCATCGTCCGCACCGCAGCCTCCGGCGCCAGCGAAGAAGAGCTTCGCAGCGATCTTCGCTTCCTGCTCAACCTCTGGGCCGACATCAAGAGCCGTTCCGAATCCAGCAAATCCCCGGCCCTGATC
>JAYVZU010000573.1:0-3116 GCA_043783075.1 Rhodanobacteraceae bacterium | reverse complement strand
TTCCAGATTGACGAGGCTCCCTGCGGTCAGCTTAGAGAGCGTCGTGCGGGCCAGAGTCTCCTGGACCAGATCGGCAGCGAACGTGGTCGGCGTGATGTCGAGCGCAGTCAGGCACACTCCCGAAACAGACACGGAGTCGCCGGTATTGAGCCGCGGTGCGATGCTGGGTGCCGAAAAAATAATGCGCGTCGGACCCGGCGTGCGTCGCGACGGAATGATCTCGAGAATGGTCCCCGTAGCTTCGATAAGACCTGTGAACATAGGTCTAGATTAGCTGAAATCACCGGACTTCGGCCACGGATCATGGAGCAGGCCGGAGACGCAGACGTCCGGACCGAAGCTTCGCTTGCCCACTCCCATTAACCGTTCCTCCAGCACAAACGGCCCTGCCGTACCCTCAGCAAAGGGAATCGCCCCATCCCCAAGCTCGGTCTCAGAGTAGAACAGGACGGCCCGGTCGACCAGATCCTGACGGAGAAACGCCGCGTTGACAGCCGATCCAGCCTCCACCAGTACGCTCAGCAGACGTGCCGCGTGCAGATGGGCCAGTACTTCGATCAGATCGAGCCCACGATCTCCACCCACCGCAGTGACTCGGACTCCCAATCCTTCCATCGCAGATCGCTTGTCCGAATCCACCGGCGTTCCACAGAAGATCCACAGGTCTTCCTGCGGGTTTTGCAGCGCACTTTGCACAAGTTTTGCGGACAATGGTGTGCGCAGATGGCTATCGAGCACGACGCGCATCAGCGGCCGCCGCCGAGGGAACCGGGTGCGGTCGGTCATCAGCGGGTCATCCGCCAGCACGGTTCCCGACCCGGTCAAAATGGCGTCCGACCCATGTCGCATCTGCTGCACCTCCGCCCGAGCCTCAGGTCCCGTCAGCCAAAACGGTTGGTTCGTGGATCGTGTGTGAGCTGGCGGAGCCAAATGTCCGTCCACCGAGAGCGCAGACTTCAGCGTTACAAATGGCCGGTGCTGCGTGATCGAGAGCGCAAACGCATCGTTCATCCTCCGGGCCTTAGTCTCACCAATCCCGACTTCAACTGCAATCCCTGCATTGCGAAGCCGCGCAATACCGCGTCCGCTGACTGCAGGATTCGGATCGACCGTCGCCACCACACAGCGCGAGATTCCCGCAGCGATTAGAGCATCGGCACAAGGACCGGTGCGTCCGTGGTGGCTGCAAGGTTCGAGCGTGACGTAGGCGGTTGCGCCTTTGGGGTCCATTCCTGCTTGTTTCAGAGCGGCAATCTCAGCGTGGTCTAAGGTGTCATAGTAATGTGCGCCTTCGCCGATTGCCTCCCCGTCTCGCGCCAGGACGCAGCCAACCTGGGGATTTGGGGACGCCAACCCGACCGAAGCTTCGGCCAGTGTGAGCGCGCGATCCATAAAAACATCATCCAGCCCCAAGCGCTCTCCTCCCACTGAACTTCATTGGTCAGCGCGATTCGCTCGGCCGCATCGAGAGCCACACTGCCAGCGCCGCGAACTCTGCCGCGAAGATCCATTCGGCTACGGTTCGTATCGCTGCATTTGCGCCGCCGGTTTGAACCGCAAACGCCAGCATCGCGACCAAAAGCAACGCCGCCGCAACCAACGAGACCCGTCGTCCGATGCTTGCTCTGGCTGGCAATTCATCCGGCACAGCCCGACGGGCCGGTACCCGGCTCATCAGGCGCGCGGCAAAGTCATCTGCAATGGCAACATGGGGGACCGCTTCCAGCGCATGCGTCAACGCCTGATCCACTGGGTCCGCAACCGTCTCTGGCCTTTGGGTCGTCATCGTTTTGCCTCCCTCTCACTGGCGATTGCTTCCTTCAACTTCTTTCGTCCGCGATGCAGATGCGTTCGAACTGTACCAATTGGCAGCCCAAGCGCTGCCGAAATCTGCTCATAACTTCGCTCTTCCTGATGGTAAAGGACGATGACTGCCCTTTCCATCTGGCTTAGCTGCATGAGGTGCTCTTCAACCGACCGCCGGAACTCATCCTGTTCCATCTGCTCCAGCGCATGAGCACCGGGGTGCTCCAACCGATCCTCGTACGTCCAACTTGATCCATCGCTGGAACCACGCTCTTCGGAGATGGAAACATGTTTCCGATCCTGCTTCTCACGCCGCTTCCACTCGTCCTGTGCGACGTTCACCGTAATTCGATAAAGGTAGGTGCTGACCAGCGCCTCGCCACGAAAGCTGGGGAGGGCGCGAAACAGCCTCAGGAAGACATCCTGGGCCAGATCATCGACGTTATCGTTGTGGCCGGTCAGTCGAACAAGAGTACGGAAGACCATCTGTTGATGGTCTCGGACGACCTGCTCGAAACTGGGCTCGCTGTACAAACGATCTGGCACCTGGCGCCATTAGACCTCAAGTCACGGCTTAAGTTTCATTGCGAACGCTGAAACTTTCACTTCGCCTTTCGGTCTAACGCCACCAAGAAAGAGGAGGCACCATGTTCAACCAATACAGCGGCATTTTGATTCCCATCGTAGCGATGCTCATCCCCATCGTCGCCATCATCGCAGGCGCATTCACCGCGGCACACCAGCGCCGTCTCCGGACCGATCAACAGATGGCCATGATCGCACGCGGCGTTCCGCTTGCAGAGATTGAAGCCTTCCTGCAGCGCACCGCTCCCGTCGGCAACGATGATCGCCCCATCAAAGACCCCATGCGTTCCCTGGCCAACTCTCGCCGAACCGCAATGGTCCTCATCCCGCTCGGTATTGGATTGAGTGTGTTCTTCCTGATCTTCGGTGCCGTTATGTTGTCGCACGTCGACAAGGATGCTGGCTGGGTGCTCATTGCGGTCTCCGCCGCCGGTCTCATCCCGCTCGCCATCGGCATCGGCTTCCTCGTCGACTACAACCTGCAAAAGCGCGAGATGTCGCGCTTCGGGCTAGAGGTTGGAGCCGATAAAAACTAGCCCATCTGCCGGTTAACCGGACCTCCGTCACATCCTCCGCGTGTCCTCCCCGTGTACGATTGGGGGCGATAGTATTCGGTGGCGGAGGGTCATGAAACTCAAGTCGGCGCTGGGAATTGGCATAGTCGTAGTCGTCTCGATGGCGATCCTTTTGCTGCACCCATGGAGCCGCAGCGCCGCAGCTTTGGC
>JAYVZU010000572.1:0-3124 GCA_043783075.1 Rhodanobacteraceae bacterium | reverse complement strand
TCATTCGTGTAGATACAGATATCCGCTGCGATCTTCATCGACTTTTCTGCGATCTCGCGGGCGCCCATGTCGGTGTTGGCCATCAGCGCGCGGGCGGCTGCGAGGGCGTAGCTGCCGCCGCTGCCGATGGTCATGATGCCCTCGTCGGGGTCGATGACGTCGCCGGTGCCGGAGAGCATCAGGGTGGTGCTGGCGTCGGCTACGATGAGGAGAGCTTCAAGCTGGCGCAGCATCTTGTCTGTCCGCCAGTCTTTGGCGAGCTCGACGGCGGCTCGGCTGAGATTGCCGGCGTACTGCTCCAGCTTGGACTCGAAGCGGCTGAAGAGGGAGAAGGCGTCGGCGGTCGATCCGGCGAAACCGGCGAGGACTTTGTCGTTGTAGAGGCGGCGGATCTTCTTGGCCGAACCCTTCATGACGGTTGAGCCGAGCGAGACCTGGCCGTCGGCGGCCATTACGACTTTGTCGCCACGGCGCACGCAGATGACGGTGGTGGAGCGGATGCGGCGACCGTCGCCGAGATCGAGCGGGTGGCCTCCAGGCTGCGAATTTGTAAGGGATTGCTGATTTTTTGGCACTCCTCAGTATACCGCTGCCTGCAATCACCAATTGCCCGGCAGCAGGCAGTCCAGAAATGGCCCTGACGGGGAATACCTTTGCGATTCCAAAGGAATTAGAATCTTAGTTGCAACTTATATGGTGCAATTTCATCCGGTAATCTTGGCATCGATGGTCGTTCACCCCCAAGTCGTGCGGCACTGGCTGGTCGTTGGCACAACTGCGCTGGGCGGAATCTGTGTCGTCGCTCTGGCGGTGGTTGGGTTCATGGTGTCGCGCCGCCCGACTGCGGAGCAGCTTGAGGAGCGCCGCAGAAAGCGTCTGGCAACGGTTGGCCGCATTGTCGACGGCAGCCTGATCGACGCTGAACCGGCAGAGGCGACGCCGCAGGTCATCCTGTACCGCTATCGCATTGCGGGCGTTACGTATGAATGCTCTCAGAATGTTTCGACACTGGCACCGATGGTGGAGAATCTCCGTCTGGACTACCCGGTGCAGGTTCGCTACAGCCGTGACAATCCTGCCGACAGTATTGTCGTGGCCGAGACCTGGAATGGCCTGTGGGGACAGGTAAAGACAGTTGATGACAGTGAAAGACAGTTGACGACAGTTGGAAACAGTTAGGGCTCGCTGCCCCAAACTGGCCTAAACTGTAGATATGCACATGGTGGCGTCCAACAATCGGTCGATGCAGCGAATTTTGCAGATCTCGCTTGCGGCGACGTTTGTTTATGTGGTCGCAACGCTGGTGTTTGGGCTGCGCGCTCATTCCCTCGCGCTGATCTCTGAGGCTGGGCATAACGCGTCGGATATGCTGGCGATCATTCTGTCTTTCGTCGCTGTGTACTTTCAGTCGCGGCCTGCAACCGATAAGAAGACTTTTGGCTACCAGCGCGCCGGAGTGTTGGCCGCGTTCGTTAACGCGATGGCTCTGATCGTTCTGGGGGCGTGGATTGGGATTTCGGCCATTCAGCGGCTTTATGCTCCGGTCGTGGTCGAGCCGAAGTTGATGATGATGGTTGCGGCGGCGGGTGTCGTGATGAACGGCGCGATCGCTGGATTGCTTTGGAAGTTTTCGGGCGACGTCAATATCCGGTCGGTCTTCCTGCACATGCTGGGCGATACGTTATCGACCGCAGCGGTGATCGCCGGTGGCGCGGGAATTCTGTTTACGCACCTGCAGTGGATTGATCCGCTGCTCTCGCTGATCATTGCTGGGATGATCGTTTACAGTTCGTGGGGCATCGTGCACGAGACGTTGAATATTTTGCTGGAGGGCACACCGCGCAACCTGTCGCTAGCCGATATTCGGGCTGCTATGGCTGGGGTTAAAGGTGTTTCGGATGTGCACGATTTGCACGTCTGGAGCCTTGGCTCGAGCAGCCACGCGCTCGCCAGCCACGTCACGATTCGCTGCGACGAAGACCGCGAGATGAGCGTAGCAGAGTGCGCTGGGATCCTCGACAAGATCAAGGACGAGTTGTGGGATAGATTCCACATCTCGCACACCACGATTCAGTTTGAGACTACGGGCTGCGAGACGACGCACGGCTGCTCTGCCCCGCCCGAGCTAGAGCCGATCGGCGCTCACGGGCACCATCACCACGATCACGACCACCACGGCCACTAACGACAAAGACGGCACGGATCATACGGATAGAGAACGGATAAGAGAAATAGAACCGAAAGCTCTATCCGTTCTCTATCTCTTTTATCCGCGCTGTCTTTGTCCTAAACCAGTGTTGCGTCCAGCGTAATCTCTGCCGCTTTCAGCAGCCGTGAGATCGGGCAGCCTTCCTTGGCATTCTTTGCCAACTCGTCGAACTTGGCCTGGTCGATTCCCGGGACGACAGCCTTGGTTGTCAGGTGGATCTTCGTCACCGTAAACCCGGCGTCTGTCTTCTCGAGGGTCACAACTGCCGTAGTTTCGATCGAGGTTGGTGGAAGCTCCGCAGCCGTGAGTTGGCCGCTGAAGGCCATGCTGAAACAGCCAGCGTGGGCGGCTGCGATGAGTTCTTCGGGGTTGGTGCCAACGCCGTTCTCAAACCGGGTGCTGAAGCTGTACTGCGTCTGGTTCAGGGTGCCGCTCTGGGTGGAGATGGTGCCTTTTCCATCCTTCAATCCGCCATGCCATACTGCACTCGCGCTGCGATCCATAACTAGGTCTCCTTGGGTTGGGAACATCTGTCCCCGCATCTCATCAGATGCCTTCTGACCTTAGATGGACGTTGAAGATTTGTCGAATTCGGGATAGCCTTTCGCCATGGAAACAACTTTGGAAGTACAGTCGATAACTTCGGAAGCTCTGGAACCGCAGGCCTGCCGCATCCCGGACGAGCACCACTCTGTTTTCTGTCCGACATGCAGTTCGCGGCTTGCGGAATCGCGGTGCAAGCTTGTTTGCAGGACCTGTGGGTACTTTTTGAGCTGCGCGGATTTTTACTAGACCAGTTTCGGGGTGTGGGTCAGTGGTACGAAAAGCAACTACGGAGATTCTGGCTGCGCCAGAATGACGTCTGTGGTGGGGTGGCCTGATAGTGATGGTGAAAATTGGCTGGCTACTTCCCTG
>JAYVZU010000571.1:0-9394 GCA_043783075.1 Rhodanobacteraceae bacterium | reverse complement strand
GCGACCATCAGGTCAACGAGACCAAGCTCAGCTCCATCTCAGGCGTAGCTGAACTTCGCCCCATGCTGCCCGAAGAGCTTGAGCTGCACATCGGCGGTCCCGCCGGATTCCTCGGTCCAGTCGGAATCCCCGAGGTCATGACTCAGGGCTCGCTCAACGGCCTCAACTCCGGCAAGGCGCTCGACAAACTGAAGGGTGTCTTGCGCGACGATCCGTCCGAAGGCCTGAAGACCATCGTCATCATGGATCTGGGCCTCGTGGGCCGCAGTAACCTCGTCGCGGGAGCCAATAAGCTCGACTTCCACTTCCGCAACGTCACGCCCGGCCGCGACTTTACGGCGACCGTCACCGCCGACATCCGCAACATTCTCGAAGGCGAGCTCGATCCCATTGGCAGCCAGCCGCTGCGCCTCGGCAAAGCGGTAGAGATCGGCCACATCTTCAAGCTGGGCCGCAAGTATTCCAGCTCCATGCACGCTACGGTCCTGAACCGCGACGGCAAGGAGATCGTCCCGACGATGGGCAGTTACGGCATCGGCGTGGAACGCATCCTGACCGCAGCCATCGAAACTTCGGCAGCCAAGAACGGCGGCGAAGCCTACGTTCTACCCGCAGCGATCGCTCCGTTTGACGTCATCGTCACGATCACCAACATCAAGGACGCGGCTCTGGTTGAAGCTGGAGAAAAAATTGCCTCCGAGCTCGAATCCGCTGGTATTGATGTTCTGCTGGATGACCGCGACGAGCGCGCCGGAGTAAAGTTCAAGGATGCCGATCTGATCGGAGTTCCCTACCGCGTTGCGATTGGCCGCAGCCTGGTCGAGGGCAACGTAGAATTCCTCAATCGGCTGGAGAACCAAACCACCGACGTCGCCGTATCTGAGATCACTAACACCCTACGGGCGCTTCTGAAGTCTAAGAACTGACAATTCGAACCTGACAACACTCTATGCCCGTAAAACTAAAGCTCGGACCTAACGCGCCAAAGGGCGGCTTCCTCGGGAGAATCTTCCGTCTTCTGATTATTGCCGTCCTGTTCGCCGTACTCGTTGGCTCCGGCATCTTCTTCTATTACTACCGTGAGTATCAGGAACTGGTGGACGAGCGCCTCGCCGCCGGCCCGCTGTTCGCGTCAGTCGCGCAGATCTACGCAGCTCCGCAGGAGGTCCGCGTCGGCCAGCACCTGACTGTGCAGACCATCGCCTCCGAACTCAAGTCTGCGGGCTATAACGGCGCGCCGCAGCTTGGCACCTATGACCTTCGCTCAAACGCCATCCTGATAAAGCCAGGCGCTCAGTCTTACCTCGCCACCGACGGCGCGACCATCACTGTCTCCGACGGCCAGGTTGTAGCCATTACGGCCGAAAACGGTGTTGCGCTGCAAGGCTACAAGCTGGAGCCGCAGCTGATAACAGCGCTCTCCGAAGACAAGAACCGCACCAAGCGCCGTCTGGTGACCTTCGACGAGATACCGCCGCGGATGGTGCAGGCTGTCGTCGCAATCGAGGACCGCAAGTTCTTCGAGCACGGCGGCATCAACTATCTGCGCATCATCAAGTGTGCCATCCAGGACCTTACCGCGCACCACCTGAACTGTGGTGCCTCCACCCTTACGCAACAGCTTGCTCGCGGTTTCTTTCTCTCGCCCGACAAGAAGTTTACTCGCAAGTTCAAAGAGATGATGATCACGTTTCAGCTCGAATCGCGCTTCAACAAGCAGCAGATCTTCGAGATGTACGCCAATCAAATCAACCTCGGGCAGCGTGGCAGCTTTGCCATCAACGGCTTCGGGGAAGCCGCACAGGCCTTCTTTGGCAAGGATCTTGGCCGCCTCGACACCGCCGAGTGCGCGCTCCTCGCTGGCACCATCCAAAGTCCCAACCGGCTGAATCCCTACCGCCACGCCGAGCGTGCCATCGAGCGCCGCAACGTCGTCATCGACTCCATGGTTGAGACCGGTGCTATCACCCCAGCCGAGGCCGAAAAGGCTAAAGGCGAGCCCATCCGCCTAGCGCCACCTAACGTTGACGCCAGCGAAGCTCCGTACTTCGTCGACCTGGTCCATGAGCAGCTCGTGCAGCGGCTTGGCGACGAGCGCACCCACCAGTCGCTCCGCATCTACACGTCGCTTGACCCTAAGCTACAGCGAGTTGCGTCGGAAGCTGTAGAAGTTGGCATGCGAAACGTCGACGAGGAGATTCGTAAAGCCCACGGGAAAAAGTCGAGCGTCATCAACTATCCGCAGGTTGCACTGGTCGCACTCAACCCCCACACCGGCCAGATCCTGGCCATGGTCGGCGGCCGCAACTATGGTTTGTCACAGCTCAATCACGCTTCGTCGAAGCGCCCCACTGGCTCCATCTTCAAGCCGTTCGTCTACGCAACTGCCGAGAACTCAGCGGTCGCCGGACAGGCACTGGAGAACGGACCTTTCACAGCCGTCACCATCCTGCACGACGAGCCCACCACATTCACCTTTGACAACGGCCGCCAGACCTACAATCCCGGCAACTACAAGGACGAGTACCACGGCCCAGTCACCGCAATCTACGCGCTTGCGCACTCGCTAAACAACGCCACCATCTCGCTCGGCCAGCAGGTGGGATTTGAGAATGTAGCAGCTCTGGGCCGCGCCTCCGGAGTGACGGCCGCTCGCGGAACCCCCGCCGTCTCGCTGGGAGCTTATGATGCAACGCCCATCGACATGGCTGGTGCTTATACCGTCTTCGCCAACTACGGCGTCCACCTGGACCCCTGGTTGCTGGCCAGCGTACGCAATACCAACGGAGACATCGTCGCCGACTTCGCCCCAACCGCCAAGCAGGTGATGGACCCGCGCGCCGCGTACCTGACCCAGTCGCTGCTCCAGGGCGTTATGGACTTCGGCTACGGATACGCGGTTCGTCAGCGTGGCTTTATGGCTCCGGCCGCCGGCAAGACGGGCACATCGCACGACGCATGGTTCGCCGCGTACAGCAGCAACCTCATCTGCGTGGTGTGGGTTGGCAATGACGATTACACCGACGTAAAGCTCTCCGGAGCGATCGCCGCAGCGCCAATCTGGGCCGAATTTATGAACCGTGCTGCCAAGCTGCCACAGTACAGCGACATGCACGGCTTCACCAAACCCGAGGGCGTCACCGACATTCGCATCGACAAAATTACGAATCGCCCCGCTGACCCGAGCTGCCCCAGTGCCTACACGGCAGCATTCCTCGACGGCACGGCTCCTGCGGGCACCTGTTCAAGTATGTCGGACACCGGGCAAACGATCATCGATCGAATGCTACAAAGTGGCAACAAGCCCCAAAGCCCTCAATAGATTTGGTACACTCAAGATTCGAGCCGGGATGGCGGAATAGGCAGACGCAGCGGACTCAAAATCCGCCGAGGGCAACCTCATGGGGGTTCGATTCCCCCTCCCGGCACCAAGATTACAAAAGACTTATGAGCAAAATGACCTCTCGATACCGAGAGGTCATTTTGCTTGGTGGCTGTTTTGGTGGCTGTTGGTTTTCTACTTTTTCGGGGTTCTGGGACGGTTCGACGGCAAAGTGGCGGCTGCTTTCTGGAGACGAAGACGAAGCGCCGATCCGGCCCTAAAAGTTGCTGTCGAGTTCCAACTCCATCACCGGAGCCTACCCTGAAACTCCAAAGCACGCGTTGAACCCAACCTTCCCAACTGCTCGCATAGCGGACGCAAGGCCAGCTCTGTTGGGTCGAGATCAATCAGTTGCGAAACCATCGCGTGAACCTGATCTAGGTCCCAGAGATCGTGACCATCTTCTTGTGAGAGAAGAGCAGTCAGAAATCGAGCGGTAAGTAGCGGAGCGCGATCAAGCAATGCCGCTTCATATAACCGGTAGTAGAACATGTCCCCCTTGACCTCAGGGGCAGGACCGTTCAAGAGCAACTCAATGATGTCCGCATAATGCGATTCCAAGATCAGTGCCCATCCGCATATGGCACCCGACTCTTCCGCGTCAAGCGGAACGGGATTAGATCCAACGCGACGCCGCAAATACCGTTCAATCCACCGATCCCAAGCGGACTCCTTCGCTTGGTCATCTGCTTCGCGCAAGATCTGCGTGACTCCCCCGACCCAATGCATACGCTCTCGATGACCTGATCGAGTGAGGAATTCACCAAGCCAACCACTGTCAATGGGATCGATTGCACCGAATACGGCAAACCCGGCCAGATGACCACAAAACATGTGCGACCGATCATTCGATGTAGTCGCAATCTCCGGCAGATGGCTCATGTAGGCGGGGATCAGACCGGGTAGCATTGCTTGCGTCCATGTGCCCCAAACTAAGTATCCATCCCAATTCTGTTCGCAACGCCGAGGAGTTCCGGGCGTTGTGAGCAAGGGCAACACAAATTTGCCGTACCAGTCTTGGGAGATTTCGGCCAACAACGCTGCCTTCGCCGAAACGAGAACCCTTGCGATTTCAGACGCAGGGTTGTCTCCATTGATTGCCGTTTCGAGCGCCTGAAGAATCGATTCAATACGCACTTCCTCCTGACTGCGGTTCGGCCAGAGGAGTCGTAGTGCTTCGAAATAGAAGTCCAGGAGGTAGCCGGAAGTGCGATTGATAGCGACAGTAACCCAGTTTTCAGCTTGCTCCGGTAGCGGCTGCTCATGAGCAGCGCAGGAAGCCCAGACAGCATTCGCTCGGGCGAGCGCTGTATCGAGCAGATCGATGGGCAACCCATCTTCCTTCCGCTCTACGGCCCCCTTGAGGAGCGACGACAGCTCATACAATACCGAGCTGTAGATCGGCTCTAGTCGCTCCACGGTTGCCAGCAACGATCTCCATTCTTCAGGTGTGTGGTTAGTAGACCAGCCTCGCAGAAGCGCCGACCACATTTCGTCAGGAACGTCTTCGCGTGCCAGTGCCTCTTGCGCGATGACTTCCGACCACCCAAAGTTCCCCGCAGCCGTGCGGGCGATCTCTTGCAGAAACCCACCTTTGAGTGAATCGCCGAACATATCCCTTACGTTGGCTAGGCGAGTGTTCTCCGCAAGAAGTGCTTCGAGATTCATCTCCGCAATCTGCGAAGCGGGAATGGGGCTGTCGGGCTCGGCCTCTACTGCACCGCCACTAATCCAGGAATTGAAGTCAGGGTGCTCTCGTACCGTCCAGTTTGGATTTCTCTCCTGAATCGGTCGCAACTTCTCCGTCACCAGCGTGCATTCTGGGGCGCGGGTATGAAGCCAGGAAAGCAGGTTAAAGAATTCATATCGTTCGTAGTCTTCTCCGGCTGGATTCATTGCTTCTTCCGCCTGCGCCAGAAACTCCGCGCGAACTTTCTCCGTGCTAGCACCATACACCTCAGCTAGCAATGCGAAGGCTTCGTTCTTGAGTCCAAAGTTTTCGACTACGCGGTTCGATATTACCCATGTGAGCTTTTCGTCTGGAGTCAGCAACGGATGCCCCGTCATCCCGCTAATCGCAAGACGTTGAAGAATGAGTGCGTCGGACTCAATCCACTGCCCTATCAGACTTGAAGCGAATTTGGGGTCATGCTCGTTGGCCCATTTGAGAACATCGCCCCCCGCGTCGATCAGCACTGAGAACCCATTGTGCAAGAAGTCTTGCATTCGGGAGCTAACAGAACCTCGTGACGAACTGATAGGGTCCCACTTCGGTCCGGTCTTACCGTACATCAAGAGCAGAGATCGCGCCTCTTCAAAAGCCGCTGTCACGATGAGAGCCAGTCCCTTGGCAAAGACATCGAGGTGAGAATGAATCTTCGTCTGGTAGGCGTGACTCATCCAGTAATCGTTACCAACCGGGACAACCTCTGCATCCGGCACTAAGGGCTTGCCGTCCTCCGGCGGGAAAAACCTGCGCCTGAGCTTTAGCGTTGGCGCACCTAGTTTGCGGAATAGCCGAAGAATCGTGTGTTGATCGTCGGGAACTGTGCAGTGGCCGATCATGTAAGCCAGAAAATCCGAATGGGCGTTGGCTGGCATCGTCTCCAACAAGATCGGAACCCAGAATCGCAGTGGATCTCCAGCAGTAGCGTGACTATGGAATGCCCGAGCCACAAATCCCCATAGGGAGGGAGAGAGCGTTTGCTGCTTGCGACGGACAAGATCGATCGCGACAGCAAAGTGAGGGATCGCAAACTGTTCGGCGAACCAGAACGCCAACTCTGCCGAGCTTTCGCTTAACGTTGCGCCAGAAATGAAGATGGCGCTGAACACCGGAAGCTCCGAAATCCACTCCAGCCACCGCGGATCTTTAGCGTGCCGCGTGAAGTACCGCAAGGTACTGATGTCCAGCAGAGATTGCTTGAGGAAGTCTTCGTCTTCGATGCTTAAGGGTCGATCCGACGTCACTATACCCTTGATCCTCGCCTCGGTCCCGAGGGAACCAAGATTGGCGATCTCCGCCCACTCCGCAAGGCATTCGCCCAATGCTCCATGAGGAGCGAGCGGTGCAACGCGCAACGGATAATGCACTGGCGTGATGCCCAGGTTCAACCAATCCGTGTCAGCAGTCGGAGAAGTTAGCGCGTATCGTCCTGGACCGTCCTCGGCCGCCGAAATACCACGCGCCAGATAGAGCAGAGGAAGGTCTTGATGACTGTATCCAACAAACAGCACAATGAACTTCGAGAACAACTGCTGCACAAACCGGCGCGCCCATCCCTGAGTCAGGTAGGCGCGGCCAAAATCCGCATCTGTCAGCACAAGCTTCTTCGCCTCATCCAAAACAGAAGCATGAAGATGCACGATGCCTTTGAAGTCATTACCAAGGGGGAGTGCCGGAGCTCTGTAAATTTCTGGTGCGTCTCCAAAGACGCTCAGGGTGGCACCCCGAAAGTGATCGTCGAAGTTTGTGGTGACGATCCGTATCGCGGACGTGCCGCCAAAGAGCCGAACGATAACTTCGTGAAGATGATTTGGGCGGGAAAGCGGATCTGACAAGCGATTCTTGACGCGATCATGAACCGCGATGCCTTGTTCCACCAGACGACCTAAGTAACGATCAATCAGCTCATTGTCACGGATTGGGTACGTCGTACCGCCAAGTTCCGTAGCCAGGTCGCGGAAGTTTGGGTAATTGGACGGCTCGTTGATCGACACACCTGCGCCGGCGAACACAACGAGTTCACCACGTTTCTGTGCGTCAATCACCGTCTGTGGCAAATCTATGTCGTGTAAGCGCATCCGGTTTCACCCAGGCCAATTCTATGGAAGCTTACAGCTTCTGAGAAATTGGCTTTTCATAAGGAATGGCGTTCCGTTGGTGATGTTTCTGTTCAGTCTCATCACTTGACAGCGCTGGAGGCGATTCGATCAATGATGGACAACCGATGCTCTGGTGACAGATGGCTGTACCGGGCAGACATCGTGATCGTCTTGTGTCCCGCGAGTTCCTGAATCTCTTTGATGGACGCGCCCGCCATTGCCAGCCAAGAGCAGAACGTGTGACGGTTGCAGTGCCAAACGTAGCCTTCGATCTCAGCTTCTTTCAGGCAGGGGACGAACCAGGAGCGGGTGTCGAAGCGAGGGCCTTGGCGTGGGAAAACAGGGTCAGAGGGCTTGTGCAGTTTGTGCCGGAGAGATTGAAGAGCGGCGTCCGAGTCGGCATTGAGATGGACCGTGCGGGCGGAGCCGTTCTTTGTCTTTGTCAGGTCGATGGTGCGGCGGTCGAGATGCACCTGTCCCCAGGTCAACGAGTATTGCTCCGAGAGGCGCATACCTGTACTGACGGAGATGATGAACTCGGCCACATGCTCCGGGAAGCGTCGTTCGATGACCTTGTAGAGCTTGTCGTACTCCTCACGGCTCAGGAAGCGGAGACGACCCGCACTCTCGCGGCGGTGGCGAACTTGCCGGGCGGGATTGATGGTGGTCTTGTTGTTGTGGACGCCCTCGCGGTAGCAGAGGGAGATGAAGGCCTTGTAGCGGTTGCTGGTGGCAGGCGTCTTGCAGTGGGAGCGGAGCCAGCGTTCGATCTCCTGGGGCGTGAGGTCGGCGGCGGGGCAGGAGCCGAAGGCCTTGCGGACGATCTCTGCCTTGCTGATGTAGCTGCGGCGATCCTTGTGGTCGGCTACGAACTCCAGCGCATCGTCAATCAGCTCAGAGAAGCGGAGAACCTTGCTATCGCGCAGCTCAGGCAGCTTGCGACCGGCGGTCGCATCTGATTTGCGACTCTGGTAGAGCTTGATGGCGTCGGACTTGCGACCGACCTTCTCACGGTGCCGCTTCCCGGCGGCAAAGTAGTTGATCCACCAAATACCTGTGCCGACTGGTTTTTCGTATATTCCGCGCATCGAACCCTCCCGGTGGCTGTTTCATAGGATATACGTTAGGTTCAGTCCGCTGTGACAGCCACCTCTTCAAACTACCATGCAATTCTGAGATGACATGGCATAAATGCTTGGTTGCGGTTCAGCATCATCTGAGTTGATTTCTCCACAACATCGCGAGGTAGAGATCGCTACGGGACCAGAGATGCAGCGACAAGGGCCGCCAGAGCTTACAGACCAAGTTCTTGATCGTAGGCCGAAAGCTCCGCGAGAGTCGCCCTTCGCTCCGCGCCTAGCGGCGAAAGTTTTTTCGGTTTCAGGACGGTACGCTCAAATAACGAAGACTTGAATTGATGCTCCAAGTCTTGCTTGCTCCACTTCTCCTGTACGGCACGCCGTAGATAAAACTCGCGCTCCTCTGGGCGTTTGCTTTCGCCCAGGATGATGAGGTGGTGAGTCCACGGCAGTCGTCGCAGCAGCGGTGCAAGTTTTTCATCGCCACGGTAAGTCTCGTAAAACCGCCTCATGCGGGATAGATTGGCACGGGTGAAACCCTGTTTACCCGGTTGTGTCTTGGCAATGTAAGCAGCGAGCTGTTCCATAACGCTTTCGCGCCATGCAGCCTCTTTCATCTTGCGGCTAATCGTTTTGCCTATCTGCCAGTAGAGTTCGATGAGTTCTGCGTTGACCGCCTGAAGCGCTTTCTCGCGTGATGCCTCGATGTTCTTAACCACCCTAGAGAAAGATTCCTCTTCTGTGTTGTTCATCTTCCTCGCAACCTTATTGGGATCTGTCATATGGTTCTCTCTGCAAAGCACAATCATAGAGTTAGCGTGGGCTTGAAGTCTTAACTTTCCAAGCTGCTTGGATCTGTAAGCCATGTGTCCGGTCTAGTAAAGGTCTCATGAGGGAGCAAGTTTCCTCCCTGTCTCCGGCCCTTCGGTCCTCCGCCACCCTCCTCTGCAGGCCTGTTCCTGCCCGCAACGCCGACCCATCGAACAACAACCAACGCAATTTCTCGCGCTCCGCGCCCAGCAAGGAAACCAAGCCTTCTGAGGAGCGCCGCTCCTGGCGCGCGCAAGGCGATGGAAAAAGCTCCGTGCAGCTCCAGGTATTCGCTTCC
>JAYVZU010000570.1:0-3127 GCA_043783075.1 Rhodanobacteraceae bacterium | reverse complement strand
CGCAACCCTCTGCCCAGAGGTCACCAAACGAACAGCCTCCTGCTTGTACTCCAACGTATAACGCCGTCGAGTCAGCTTCTCCATCTCAGTCTCCTCATCGCGATTACAACAGTTCGCTAAGAGAGACGTTTTCCGGGGGCAAGCTCAACAACCCAGAGCAGGACACGCTGCTCTTCCCATCAACCCACCAACTATAAGAGGTTTCTGTCGGTATTTTATCAAGTACCGTCACCTTTTCAGCAGATTTGCCTTGGCCAAAAATGCCGGAACAACAAAGAGACAGGCTGATAACGAGAGCGTAACCTGTCATATTTCTCCCAGAAACCTTTGATTCTTCTTATGGTCCACGCCAGCTTACCACACCATAGTATGGCTAGATGTCGACACCAAAACCTCACAACCGCCATGGTGGCGTGTCTGGGTCGTAGCATCGATGAAGTCGAGGATCTTGCCTTGCTGAATGATGATGGCGAGCTTGCCTAGCCGGAGTTGAGAAGGTGCAGAAGCTGACGGCATTCTACGAGCATAGCAAGTGTCAGGGTCGCGGACCACGCCACTCTCCGGGGTCTCTCCGCAGTTCTTGGCTCCGTAGGATCGAGCGGTCGCACTTGCATACAGTAGAGCGCCAAACCTGAGGTCGGGGCTCTGTGTCGCGATGGTATCCCAACGAGAATTTTGGGGAACTGTGACGTGGTTGTGACGTAGCCGTTCAACCTAGCCATGCAAAACCCAACAAATGCAACGGTGTTACGATTCTCTTCCGTGCGGGCGATTGTTGTGTTTCCCCTTTGTTTTTACGTTTTGAGCGGGTCATTCCTGCTGTGCTGACCTGATTCGTATTCAGTCGGCCCGTAGGTGAAGCAAAGGCTGACAGGAAGTCGAACGTGGATAAGTCTTATCCGATTGATTGACGTTCCGCCCCCGATTGCGTTGAACAAAGCCCTGAAATCTGGGTCCAACCGTGGGGCCATCGTGGGGCCAGTACCTGTTCCCGGAGGCTTTTTCGGGTTGTTTCGCGCTGTCCGCAGATTAGGTAAGTCTCTTGGATTGATGGTTTTATAGCTTTGGGGTGGGTGAGGTCGCTAGTTCGAATCTAGTCGTCCCGACCATTCTTCTAATTTGGCTCTTTTGAAGATCACATCAAAGGGCTTTCTGTATGCGGGCGTTACACTTACGTCGCTTACGGAGCAGTTCGAAAATAGCATTCTGAGCAATTTGACCTTTTCGGTCGAATCTTGCGAAACATACAGTGAATAGGCTCTATTTGCGAGTTCGAAGATTCTTTCGGCGTTCATGGCCCTATCGCCGGATTCGGCATTCTTTAGCCCTTCGATAGCCATCTTCGCTTGCTGCTCTTCCATCTTCCAATCGGTCATCTTCCGTTCCCAGAAGTCCTCCGGGATTTTGCCGTCCAGCTTGTCGGCGTAGGCCTTGTCCATACGGTTCCGGATCGAGGCGAGCCGAATCTCTAACCGCGAACGTTCCGCGTTGACTCTGGAGACGGCTGTCTTCTCATCCGCCCGTAACGTATCGACAATGCGCGTAACGACCTCCTGCGGCACCTGGAGCCCTTTCAACGGCTCTCCCATACGTACCGCGATATCTTCCTCCCGGAAACGCGGAAGAGCGCACTTGCCCATGTGTCCCGTGCAACGGTAATAAACGTATTTCTCTTTTTGGACATCACCGGTTAGCTGGCATCCGTCATACGCGCAATTCATCAAACCGCGAAACGCGATATCCCGTTTGGAATACTTCGGTCGATTGTGGCCAGTTAGCACATTCTGAACGTCATTGAACGTTCCAACCGGTATGAAAATCGGATGCGTACCGGGATACCGCTGTCCCGACCATTCAAATTCCCCGATGTAAAACTGGTTCTTGAGAATGCGATGAACGTTCGCACGGCTGATTGTTTTACCGGTTTCCAACCGTATCGCCTTGGTAATTGTCGAGAGTGTGTACGTACCGGATACGTACATCTCAAACATCCGTTGAACGATCAACGAATCAACGGGATCGATCTCAATCGTTCGTTCCGCTTTGTTGTTCCGATATCCGAATGGTGCATGACCGGGAAAGATGCCCTGCGATGCCTTTTCGTGCATCCCTTTCTTCACTTCCTCGCGCAAGTTGTCCGAGTAGTTCTTCGCCACGACCAGATAAATCCCGTGCATGAACTTCGATTGAGACTTCGCATCCTTCGAGACGATCTGGTTCTCCTTCACCAGATGCGTTTCAATGTCCAGGTCTTCGAGTGTCAACGCATCGCGGAAGTTCCGATACAGCCGGTCTGTCTTCTCCACCAGCAACACGCCACACGAACGGTTCCGCTTGAACCACGTCATCATCTCCGAGAACTGGATACGTCCGGAGGCCTTCGCCGTCTCCACATCTTCGAATGCCTTGACGATTTGGAAGCCGTTGCGAGCTGCGTATTCGCGTAACAGGTTCGTTTGCGCACTGAGCGAAAACCCTTACTGCTGCTGCTCACGGCTCGATACGCGGGTGTAGATCACGGCTTGCTTCATGGTGCCTCCGGTGGACTCTGAGCATAGCAAATTCTGTCTATGAGGAAAGTTGTCGCTGAAGTGATTCGGCGAATCGACTTTGCAGTTGGGCTCCGGTGATTCCGGTTCCCGACGACGCGGAAGGCAGAAACCAACGGTATTTTCGGTATGCCCACCCTGCATTCCCTTTGCTCTCCTTCGAAACAAACTCCTTCACTGCCTGCATTCCGTCACTAAGCGCAATGCTCCGAAGATGTAGGCCCGTGCAATACGTTTCGAAGGTGTGGCTCGCGTCACGTTCCGGAGTGGATTCATGGTCGAGAATCTTCAGTTTAGCGAAGGGTTCAAAGCTGAATCCCGGTTCGAAGATCTTGCCCAGAGTGTCGATTTCCTCCGGCATCCGGCCACCGATTTGCCGCTCCACCCGCGTCAATATGGGATGTTTGCTCGCTAACGGAAACATCTCTTCAAAGGGGATTGCATCCTCTGATCCCATCTTCCGAATCATGTTTCGGTACTGGTGTTCGAACTCGGCCCGCTTGTCGTAAATGCGGATGAGGTTCGGTCGCTTGCCAAAGTAAAGGGTTTGAATCTTGCCACATCCCATTTCGCTGTAG
>JAYVZU010000569.1:0-9401 GCA_043783075.1 Rhodanobacteraceae bacterium | reverse complement strand
GGGTTGGTGGTGGTCTCCGACGGACGACTGAAACTGACCGGGCGCGGGCGGATGGCCTCGAATGAGGTGTTTGGACGACTGCTGGTGGGGGCTGGGGTTTAAGAACAAAATTGATTCTTGAGCTTTCGGTTTTACAGCTGTGAGCTAACAGCTGGATCGTAGGTGAAAACCTGAAATAGCGGGGGAAACGGGATTTTCTGGAAAGGTCGGCTTTGCCGAGGCCCATGTCTCAGAATCCAGACATGGGGTACCCGGATTTGTGGCTGGGGTTATGGGGTTAGGCAGGCGAAGACTTCGCGGTAGAAGTCGGGGTGCGACTGCCAGGTCTGGCCGGTGATGATGCGGCCGTCGCGAACGGCTTGCTGGTTTACGAATGTTCCTCCCGCTACCTCCGCGTCGTAGCGGACGTGTTCGTAGCAGGTGATTCGTTTGCCATTGGCGAGGCCGGCGGTGGCGAGTATTTGAACGCCGTGGCAGAGGGCAAAGATCCATTTTTGCTTCGCGTCGAATTCGCGGACGATATCGAGCAGACGCTGGTCGTTGCGGAGGTACTCGGGTGCACGGCCTCCGAGAAGGAGGATGGCATCGTAGTCGGCGACATTGATGTGGTCGAAGGTGATGTCAGAGGCCAGGCCGTAGCCGGGGCGCTCGACATAGGTGTCCCAGCCGGGCTCAAAGTCGTGGATGACGAGGTGGAGGCGACGCACGGATGGGGCGGCAACTGCGGTTTGCCAATTTTCTTCTTGAAAGCGATGAACGGCGTAGAGCGCTTCGTAGGATTCGCCCCCATCTCCGGTAACGATAAGTATCTTTGGCATAAGTGGTGGCTAGTCTAACATCGGAGACCGGGTGCTGGTTTTGGGGGTGGAAACCTGAAATGATGGGGAACACGGGATTCTCTGGAGAGGTCGGCTTTGCCGCGGCCCATGTCTCAGAATCGAGACATGGGGCAACCATAATTGTGCGAGGAAAAGACATGATTGATTTGCGTAGCGATACAGTGACGAAGCCGAGCAAGGCGATGCGGTTGGCGATGGCCGAGGCCGAGGTGGGCGACGATGTGTACGGGGAAGACCCGACCATCAACAAGCTTGAGGCGCGGGCGGCCGAGGTGTTTGGGCGCGAGGCTTCGATCTTTGTGCCGACGGGGTCGATGGGGAATTTGATTGGGGCGCGGATCCATACCCAGCATGGGCAGGAGGTGATCTGCGAGTCGCGGGCGCACATTCTGGATTGGGAGATGGGGATGATTGCGGCTTATTGCGGGTGTGTTCCGCGGACGTTGTATGCGGAGCGTGGGATTCTGACTTGGGCACACATCAAGCCGGCGATTGCTCCAAAGATTTACTACCGGGCGCAGACGTCGCTGGTGTGGTGCGAGAATTCGGCGAATATTGCGGGTGGGACGGTGAGTTCGCTGGCAATCAACGAGGAGATTTGGGCGGGAGCGAAGGCGGCGGGGCTGAAGACGCACCTGGATGGCGCGCGGGTTTTCAACGCGGCGGTGGCGCTGGGAACAGATGTAGCGACCCTGACGAGCGGGTTCGACACGATAATGTTCTGCCTGTCGAAGGGGTTGGGGGCGCCGGTGGGGTCGATGCTGGTGGGGAGCAAGGAGGCGATTGCGCAGGCACGGATCTTCCGCAAGGCACTGGGCGGCGGAATGCGGCAGGCAGGAGTGTTGGCGGCGGCGGGGTTGATTGCGCTGGAGGAAGGGCCGAAGGCGATTGTGGAGGATCATGCGAACGCGAGGTTGCTGGCGGAGTCGTTGAGCCAGGTGCCGGGGATGGAGATTGACCTGGCGACGGTCGAGACGAATATTGTGGTGGTGAAGCTGACGGCTGGCGACTCGGCAGGATTTGCGGCGGAGATGAAG
This sequence comes from Rhodanobacteraceae bacterium, assembly GCA_043783075.1. Lineage (GTDB taxonomy): Bacteria > Acidobacteriota > Terriglobia > Terriglobales > Acidobacteriaceae > Edaphobacter. The sequence goes on along the minus strand of JAYVZU010000569.1, from coordinate 7,525 downwards.
CGGAAGGGCGTGATCGTGAGCGTGATTAGCAGCGATACGATCCGATTTGTGACCCACTGCGATGTGGGCCGCGAGGAGTGTGTGAAGGCGGTTAGTATTGCGGGTGAGGTTTTGGGGGCGGTGGTTGGGTAAGACGGTCGGCTTCGCCGATGCCCACATCTCAGAATCGAGATATGGGGCACCCGGAGGTTTCGTGAGATTGATATTGGTTTGCTTGATGGTCGGGTTGGCTTGCGGAACTGCTGCAGGTGAGGGGGCAGCGTTTCGGCTTGAGAGTCCGGCGATTGGGGTTCGGGGGACGGTTGCGGCGTGGGTAGTCACGGACCGGTTGGATGGGACGTCGGTTACGGTGGGCGATCCGTTCTCGATTCTGCTGACGGATGGTCGGATCTATAACCCGCGGAGTTTGAAGCTGATTGGCGCGGTGGTGGAGCAGGCCGTGGCGCCGCGGTCGGATACGTCTCGGGCTGCGGACCGGCTGGCGGGGCGTTCCGTTCAGGCGAGGTTTGTGAGTGCGGATGGGGCGGTTGAGGTAGGGTGGTCGCTGATCCTGCTGGATGGGTCGCAGTATGTGCGGCAGGTAGTGACGGTGAAAGCCGTGGGTGGGGCTGTGCCGATCAGCCGGGTGGAGCTGATTGACTTGCCACTGAGTGGGGCTGCGGTGACGGGATCGGTGGCGGGATCGCCGATTGTGGCGGGGAATATGTTTGTGGGGTTCGAGGATCCGCTCTCGAAGAGCCGTGTGACGCAGGGGCGGGCGACGGCTTGGGTGGAGCGGGATCTGCCGCTGCGGGCGGGGCAGGCTATTACCTATTCGAGCGTGATGGGCGTGGCGCGGGCAGGGCAGATGCGGCGGGATTTTCTGACTTATCTGGAGTTGGAGCGGGCTCATCCGTACCGGACATTTCTGCATTACAACTCGTGGTACGACCTGGGGTACTTTACGCCGTTTGACGCGGCGGGCGCAGTGGACCGGGTGGAGGCGTTTGGGCGGGAGTTGACGGAGAAGCGCGGGGTGAAGCTGGATTCGTTTCTGTTTGACGACGGCTGGGACAACCATGCGTCGCTTTGGAAGTTCAACGACGGATTTCCCGAGGGGTTTGCGCAGGTGAAGGCGGCGGCGGAGAAGTTTGGGGCCGATCCGGGGGTGTGGATGTCGCCTTGGGGCGGCTACTCGAAGCCAAAGCAGGAGCGGATTGCGTTTGGCAAGGCGGCGGGTTACGAGATTGTCGGGAACGGGTATGCGCTTTCGGGGCCGACTTACTACGCGGCATTTCGCGATGTATGTCTGGAGATGGTGCGGAAGTTTGGGGTGAACCAGTTCAAGTTCGACGGAACGGGGAACGCGGACTCGGTATTCAAGGGGAGCAGTTTCGATAGCGACTTTGCGGCGGCGATTCATTTGATCTCGGAGCTTCGGGCTGCAAAGCCGGATCTGTTTATCAATCTGACGACGGGGACGTGGCCTTCGCCGTTCTGGCTGCTGTATGCGGATTCGATCTGGCGGGGTGGCGAGGATGATGGGTTTGCAGGGGTGGGGACGGATCGAGAGCGGTGGATTACGTATCGTGATGCGGATACCTATAAGGGGATTGTGCAGAATGGGCCGCTGTATCCGCTGAACTCGCTGATGCTGCACGGGATGATTTATGCGAAGTTTCGGAAGCTGCTGGATATAGATCCGGGAAACGATTTTCGGAACGAGATTCGGTCTTATTTTGGGACCGGGACGCAGCTGCAGGAGATGTATGTGACCCCGTCGCTGCTGACGGAGGGGAACTGGGACGATCTGGCGGAGGCAGCGAAGTGGTCTCGCACGAACGCGGCCGTGTTGAAGGATACCCACTGGGTCGGAGGGGATCCGGCTTGGCTGGAGGTATATGGTTGGGCTTCGTGGATTCCGGCAAAGGGGATTCTGGTGTTGCGAAACCCTAGCGCAGAGAAGAAGACGATTTCGCTGAAGCTGAAGGACGTGTTTGAGCTGCCGGCGGGGGCTGCTGAGGGGTATTCAGGGCGTAGTCCTTGGCGGGAGGATGCGGGACAGCCGGCGGTCGTTGTCAATGCGAAGTTGGCGCATGAGTTTACGCTGGCTCCGTTTGAGGTTTTGACGCTGGAGTTGAGGCCACGGCGACGCACGCCCTAGTTGCCGCCGGCGTTGATGGTGGGGTTTGTGGCTAGGAAAACGCTCACGGTGGTGCCGTGGTGTTCGGGGTCGACGCTGCTTTCGAGCGAGAGTGCGCCGCCGTGTTTGGTGATGATGCCCTGGCTGATCCAGAGGCCGAGGCCGGTGCCGCGTTCGCCCTTGGTGGTGAAGAAGGGTTTGAAGAGTTCGCCGAGAGCCTCCTCGGGAATGCCGTTGCCGCGGTCTTCGATGGTGACGGTAACGCCAGCGTCGCGGCGGAATCCGGCGTCGTCGATGCGCGCTGGGCTGGGTTCGGCGGACAAGTACACGACGTTCTCTGCATTATGGGGCTGAAGATCGGTGGTGGGAAGGTCGAGTTTGGTCGCTGAGGCTTCGGCCGCGTTGGTCAGGAGATTGGTGAAGACCTGACGGAGTTCGGCGGGGAAGCCGTGGATGATGAGACCTTCGGGCAGGTCGGAAACGACCGTGACGCCGAGGACGGAGAAGCGCCGTTCCATGAGGAGGAGGATCGAGCTAAGCATCTCGCGGAGGTCAATTTCTACAGGTGCGCGGGATTCCCGGTAGAGCGAGAGCATGGCGCGGCTGATCTGGGTGACTCGGGCGATTTCGAGCTTGGCAAGTTGCAGGAATTGCTCGTGCTCCTCAGGGGTGGATTGGCCGTCCATGAGGAAGAGGAGGTTGGAGACGGAGTCGAGCGGATTGTGGATTTCGTGCGCGATGGTGGCGGCGAGGCGTCCGGCGACTGCTAGTTTTTCGTTGGCGAGGAGAGCTTCCTGGCTTTTGATGGCCATGGTGATGTCGCGGAAGACAAGGACGACGCCGATCAGATTGCCTTGCTTGTCGCGGATAGGGGCACCGCTATCGTCGATGAAGATTTCGCTTCCATCTTTGCGGATCAGGATGGTGTGGTTAGAGAGGGTGACGCCGGAGTTGAGGCGCTGGACCTTGGCGACGGGGTTCTCGATCGGTTCGCGACTGGTCTGGCTGATGATGTTGAAGACTTGTTCGAGCGGAAGGTTTCGGGCTTCGACTGCGGTCCAGCCAGTGAGTTGCTGGGCGACGTCGTTCATGGTCTCGATGCGGCTTTCGGCGTCGCAGGTGATCACTCCATCGCCAATGGATTGGAGTGTGGTGCGGAGCTTCTGCTCGGATTGGAAGGTCTGTTCGGCGCGGATACGCAGGATGTTGTGGGCCTGGCGGTAGGCGTTGGAGACATCCTGTAGCTGGCGTCGCGAGAATAGGCCGATAACCAATCCGGTTGCAATGGCGAAGATGACCAGGGCCAGCAGGGTGATACGAACCTGAAGACGCCAACGGTTGATGTACCCGGAACGCTGATTGCGGGCGTTGTCAGCGAGAGCGTTGATTCGGGCCCGCACCACATCCATTTGCCGTTTGCCGAGCAGATTCAGGTCGACGTCGGAGGTTTGCCCCCCTGCATTAATGGTGGCGATGAGCGGTTCTGCGAAGGCATCTTCCCATTGCTCGTGGGCTGCCTCCAGGTCGTTGACGGCTGCGATGTAGCTCGGGTCAGGGTCAAGGGCACGCAACTCGTCAAATTGAACTGGTATTTTGGGGACGGCTTGGTTGTAGGGATCGAGAAACTTGGGGTCGCTAGTGGTCTGGTAGCCTCGGAGACCTGTTTCCTCATCGATGATGAGGGTATAAAGCGCGTCAGTGTCCGTAATGGTCTGGTCTGCGGCTTCGATATGGGCGACAGTACGGTAGGCCTGATTCATCTGCCATGCGAGGGCTCCGGCCCCGAGTAGGACGGCGAGTACGGGCACGATGAAGACCTGCCGGAGGATCTGGTCGAAGCTTGACGAGTTCACAGACCTCTCTCCGCAGCCCTCTGTTGGTTTAGACCAAGTTGGGTCCTTGCTACTGAGATGCGTCTCGGTCCACAAGGCTGCCCAGATTTTTGAGCAACGCGGGTGCTCCTTCGCCTTTTGTCATGGTCAGGTTAACAAGGCCGTGAACTTCAGCGGGGAGGCTGGTGTAGGCGGAGAGCATCAGAATGGGGATGTGTGGTTTTACCCCGCGCATGTTGCTGGCGACCTCGCCGCCATTCATGCCGGGCATCGCGAAGTCTAGGACGACAGCTTCGATGGGTTCACGGGCGAAGATTTCGAGTCCGGCGGCTCCGTCGAGGGCTGTAAAGACTTTATAACCAGCTCGTTCCAGCAGCATGCGCCGCACTTCAAGCCCTACAGGCTCGTCATCGACGCACAGGATGGTATGCTGCGCGGCTGCCATTTGATTGGATTCCCTCCGGGGATAAACTACCGATGTTATGAACTCAGCATAACCGAGATCGGGTGCTCTGTGAATTGTGACAGGGATGTAACGATTCATCGAACGTTCGCAAAACAAGCCTCTTAGCTGGGCTACTCTAGACGAGAGTTGACGCTGCGGGAATGTAATTTCAGCGAAGAGTCATGCGAGGCGATGTAACTTTGAGTCAAACAATCTTTGTGCTGGAAGATGAGGCGGATATCTCCCGTCTGGTGCAGTATCACCTGGAAGCATCCGGATATACGGTGCGTCCTTACGCTGCAATCGGCAATATTGTTGCGGACGCGGAGCGCCAACCGCCGTCGCTGTTTCTCCTGGACATTATGGTTCCGGGCGGCGATGGCATGGACTTGTGCCGACGCCTGCGGCAGAATCCTCTGCTGAGCGTTGTGCCGATTATCTTTCTGACGGCTCGGGCTGCAGAGAACGATCGCGTCCACGGCCTGGAGCTTGGGGCAGATGATTACATCACCAAGCCGTTTGCGACGCGCGAACTGGTAGCCCGCGTAAAAGCCGTACTGCGGCGGTTTGAACGGCCAACTGCCCCTTCGATCGTGAAATTCGAGCATATCGAGATCGACGCGAGCGCCATGCAGCTTCGGGTTCACGGCGAACTGGTGACGACGACCGCAACGGAGTTCCGGCTGCTGGACTATCTGGCACGGCATCCTGGGCGCGTGTTCAGCCGGGATCACCTGCTGGATGCAGTGTGGGGCGATGCACGGTTTGTCACGCCGCGGTCTGTGGATGTGTATGTCCGCCGGATTCGCGAGAAGATTGAAGAGGATGCTGAGACGCCGCGCTATCTTAAGACGATGCGTGGAGCCGGGTATCGATTTGAGATTCCGAAGGCGATTGTGAATTAGTGGTTCGGGCGCATACTTGGGTAAGAGCAGGTCGCCCCGAATGGATCAGACCTTCAGCCCTCGATTTTGCGTCCCTTGTTTACCTAGGGCGTTGCCCCAGGCTGGTGTGGAATGGGCATTTGGCCCTGTGCAAATGGAGATTCGATGCGACGTGCTTCCTTGGCGAGCCTTGCGTTTTGGATGATGCTCCTCGTCGGCCTGCTGGTTGGGTTGACGATGATCCTGATGCAGGAAAACCGCCCGGAGTTTGCGTTTGGGCTTGGGCTGGCGGTTGCGATTGGTTTTTCCGCGTGGTTTCGGTGGAGGGTCGACCGTGGCATCCGCGCCGTTCACCTTTCGATTGGTCGATTGCCGGAGTTTGAAGAGCGCCGCGATCCAATGGAGTTGGTAGAGGCGGAAGAGATTCGGGACGTCTTGCAGCACGTCTCGCTGCGGCAGAACGACAGCTTGAAGGTGGCGAACGAGGAGCGTCTTCACCTGGAAGCGCTGCTGGATTCCATGCAGGACGCCGTGGTGGCGGTGAATTCGAGTGGACGGATTCAGTGGACAAACGAACGGATGCAGCGGCTGATCCCGGGAAATGTGATGGGGAGTGCAGTCCGGATTGGACACGCCCTGGTGCAGACGATTCGCGATCCCGATGTGCTGGAGAGTGTGCGTCTCGCGCTCGAAGAGAAGTCTGTTAATGTGCGCGCAGCAACATCGTTGTTGCCGGGGCGCACCTTTGAGGTGAACGCATCGCCAATGCCGGGCGGGGGTGCCGTTGCGGTTCTGCACGACATTACGCGGATTGAAGAGGTGGAGCGGACGCAGCGAGACTTTGTCGCCAATGTATCGCACGAGTTGCGGACGCCGCTGACGTCGATCTCTGGCTATGTCGAGACGCTGCTGGATCACGAACCTGGACTAAGCCCGATGGCCCGTGAGTTTCTGGGGACGATTCTGAAGAACGCGACGCGCATGACCCGGCTGACGGAGGATCTACTGGTGATGGCGCGGGTCGAGGGGCCGAGTGCGAATCTGAACCCGGTGCCGTTGCGGGCGGACTCGCTTGTGCGGGATGCGGTGAAGGCGCTGCGTGGGCTGGTGCAGGAAAATCAGGCGATTCTGGAGATCGGCAAGATGTCCGAGACGCAGGTATTTGCCGATCAGGACTCGGTGATGCAGGTTTTGGGGAATCTGATCGAGAACGCGATCAAATATGGCCAGCCGCGAAACGGTTCCCGATCGCGCGTCGTGATTACAGCTCGCGACGTCCGCGAGCCGTATGACATGGTCGAGTTCAAGGTTCAGGACTTCGGGTCGGGTATTGGTTCGGAACACCTGAATCGGATATTTGAGCGGTTCTACCGGGTGGATAAGACGCGGTCGCGGGAGTCTGGCGGGACGGGGTTGGGCCTGGCCATTGCACGGCATATGGTGCAGTCTCAGGGCGGAACGATCCGGGCGGAGAGTGAATTGGGAATCGGCAGTACCTTCGTATTTACGCTTCCTAAAGCTATTTACCCTGTTAATAACCCGGCCTGATCTCCCCACAAAAGACCACTTTGTTGCTGTTTTTATTGATGTGTAACGTTCCCGTAACAATCAACGGCGACACTGTTGAGGAAATAGATTTACGAGGGGGAACATTGAAACTCAAGTTTATTGCAGCAGGTGTTGTAGCGCTGGCAGCGGTCACGGCCTCGGCACAGCAAATCAACGGAGCGGGCGCGACCTTCCCGAACCCGATTTATTCGAAGTGGTTCAGCGATTACAACAAGGTGCACCCTGAAGTGAAGATCAACTATCAGTCGATCGGTTCGGGCGGTGGTATCCGCCAGGTGACTGAGGGTACGGTAGATTTCGGCGCGAGCGACGGCCCGATGAGCGATGAAGCGCTGGCCGCATCGAAGATCAAGATTGTGCACATCCCGACGGTTCTGGGTGCGGTGGTTCCGATCTATAACCTGCCCGGTGTTTCGCAGGATGTGAAGTTCTCGCAAGATGCGTTGGCGGGCATTTATCTGGGCAAGATCACGACGTGGAACGATCCGGTTCTGGCGAAGGAGAATCCAGGCGTGAACCTGCCGAATCAGCCGATTCTGCCGGTTTACCGGTCTGAGGGCAGCGGCACGACATACATCTTCACGGACTACCTATCGAAGATCAGCTTTGACTGGAAGTCAAAGGTCGGCGCGGGCAACTCGGTGAAGTGGCCGGTTGGTATTGGGCAAAAGGG
>JAYVZU010000568.1:0-3129 GCA_043783075.1 Rhodanobacteraceae bacterium | reverse complement strand
GGTTGCCCCCCAGGGATTCGAACCCCGATCGAGCGAGTCAGAGTCGCTAGTCCTACCATTGAACGAGGGGGCAACACATTGTGTGAGTCGCGGTATTTCAAGCTGACTGCACTACTGCGAGTGTACGGGTTTGGACGGGTTGGGTCAAACGGAGCGGTGGAAACCTGAGCTACCACCTTACTGTAACGACTTGAGTTACATAACCGGTGCCGGGGCCGAAGTGGACGCGAATTTGGTCGCCACCTAGTTCCCCGCCCTCGGCGGTTATGGGTGCGGAGGGATCGTTTCGGCGGACGGTCAGTTGGGTATCCGTGTCGGCCATTCCCTCTATTTCTATGCGGATAGAGTGGGCGTCGGTGGACTCGCTCAGGACTTTGGGCTGGGATGTGCGCGAACCGCGTGTGGGTAGACCGTGTGAGATGGCGAGTTGGACGTGTGGGAGCGGGAGGCGGAGGGTGTCGGAGCCGTTGGCTAAGGAGACCTTTGGACCGCTGATTTGGTGGAGGGCGACGGCTAGCGTGGTGGATTCGCGCTTGAAGGTCAGGTCGACGGTGGAGTCGCCTATATGGAGGCGGGTGATGGAAGCGGAGGGCCAGTCGGCTGGGAGATCGGGGGCTACGGAGACGGTGTGTTTGAGGGCGTCGACCTGGATGCCGAAGAGGCCGCGCAGGATGGGTGTGATGACCATGGCGGATGACCAGAGCTGGTGGCTGGTGCTGCGGCCGAAGGGCTCGAAATAGTCGCCGGAGAGGAGCTCTGTTACGGCGCCGGGATCTTGCGCGGTGGTGAGGTCGGCGTTGTGCATGAGGGCCTGGTAGCCGGCTAAGGGGTTTCCGGCGCGGTATTGCGCTATGGAGGCCCAGCCGGTGAAGAGCGGCCATACGGAGCCCTGGTGGTAGCTCATGGAGTCGTACATGGGGTCGTTGGCAGCTACGTCGCGGGCGCCCCAGTCGGTCTCGAAGTCGTGGGAGGCCCACTGGCGGAGGCTGACGGTGGGGTGGTCGAGGGCGTTGGCGCCGCTCCACCAGGCGATGGCGGGGTAGATGGTGGCGGTGGTGTCTAGTTTGCCAGTGTTCCAACTGAAGCCGTACGTGTTGGAATCGGGGCGGAAGTACTCGCGTTCGATGGTGGCGTGGAGGGCTGTTGCGCGGGTGCGGGCGGCGGCGGCGGCGGTGGTGTCGCCGAGGAGGTCGCTTAGGTCGGCCATGGCGCGGGAGGCTTGCTCGTCGAGGAGCGCGAGGTAGATCTCTTGTTTGGGCATTCCTGGGGGCCAGGATTCAACCCAGCCGGTTCCTTGTGCGTTGTCGTAGATACCGTCCTGGTCGGCGTCGTGGGTGGTCTCGAATTGCCAGGCTTTTTGGACGGCTTCGCGGTGGTCGCGCAGGAAGGCCAGGTCGCCGCTGGTGCGGACGTAGTCGAGGAGGGTGGTGAGGAAGAGCGGGGTGGCGTCGGCGGCGGCGTATTGGTAGGGGAGAGATTTCCAGTCGAGCTGGTCGGCGGTTTGGGAGTATTCGTGCATTATTTTTCCGTCGTCGCGCTGGCGACGGAGGAGGAACTCGAGTTCGGTGCGGGCGAGAGCGAAGTCCCCGTAGCTGTGGACGGCGTAGAGGGTGTAGAGGGCGTCGCGGCCGAAGAACCAGCCGAAGCCGGGGCGCGCGGAATCTCCGGAGGCGTAGTAGCCGGCTACGAGGCCGACTTCGCCGGCGGAGGTGCGGGCCTGCAGTTGGCCGATGGAGGTTTCGGCCCAGGTGAAGTCGCGGTTCAGGCCGAGGTCGGGTGTGACGATCTCGGTTAGGGTGTTTTCCTGTTGGCGATAGCGGTTGGCGTGGGCGGCGTAGAGGGTTGGGAGGTGGTCGTTGAGGTCAGCCAGCTTGGCGGCGAGGGCGGAGTTGGAGGCGGTGGCGGTGGTTTGGCCCATGGCCATGAGGAGCGGGAAGGACTTGTTGCGGTCTGTTTTGGGGTCTACATGGAGGCGGAGTTCGAGGGGTTGGGTTTGGGGGCGCTCTTGATAGGGGGGCAGGATTCCGGAGGTTGAACCGAGGAGTTGTACGGCTCCGGAGAAGTCGGGAAAGTCGCTGTGGAGGACGTAAAAGCCGGAGGTGCCTTGCTTGACCCACTCGGCGTTGGGCTGGCCGGTGCTAAGGGCGGGCCACATCTTGCGAAGTTCGGCGGTGAAGCGGAAGGTTAGGTCGACGGGGCGCTGGGAGTCGATTTGGAAGACGACAACGGCGCCAGTGCCGTCGGGGGCGTCGTTGGGGGCGAACATGGTTTGGCGGACGTTGAGGGCGATGTGGGAGTAGGTGATGGTGGTGCGGTCGGTGCGGACTTCGAGCTCGCGGGCCATGGCGTTTAGGTCGATGGGGACGGGGTAGCCCTCGACGGTGGCCCCGATGGTGAGGTGGCTGAGGAGCTTGACGGGGAGGACCCAAGCCTCGAAGACGCCTTGCTGCTGGCCGACGAGGACGCCGCGTTGTCCGGCGACGGTAAAGGGCTCTCCGGTTTGGACAGCGCGGTGGAGGACGGGGCCATCGGTGCGCCAGATAAGCTGTTGGGCGGAACCGTTTATTGCAGCAACAAGCAACGCCAAAGCCAGCAGACGAGACAACATGGATACACCTCTTCCAAAGCGGTCTAATTTTACCTTGCAAGCTGTCAGTACAGTTCCGTAGGATGAAGACTTATGATCGGTCGCTTGATTTCGCTGCGTTTCACCCTCCTCCTCACTGTCTTTTCGCTTGCGCTTGGGGCTGTTGGCCTCTCGAACGCATATGGCCAGAAACCGGCGGTTGCTTCAGGAATTTTGAGCCGAGAGCAGGCTGGGCCGCTACTGCCGCCCAGCGTGTTTTATCTGAGCCAGGTGGCTCCGATTCAGGCGCGTAACTCGGCTGGGTACAGACTGGCGAGTGGGCGGCTGTTTCTGGCGGCTTTGGTCGATACATCGGGCTACTCCTCTGCCGTTCAGCAGACTTATCAGGGTTATTTGATTCTTGAAGTGCCGATGAAGATTGGCGATAAGACTTTGGGTGCAGGGGCCTATGGGTTTGGGTTTGTCGCCGGGAACAAGATGGTGGTGATGGACCTGGGCGGTGCCGAGCTGCTCTCGACCAAGACGACTGCAGATGTGAGTCT
>JAYVZU010000567.1:0-9401 GCA_043783075.1 Rhodanobacteraceae bacterium | reverse complement strand
CATCTCCGATCTCCGCGAGCTCTCCCCCGAAACCAGCCTCCGCACCATGACCACCCCCGTCTACCTCCTCCACGGCGAGGCCGACAACATCATCCCCTCCGCCGAAACCCTCTGGATGGCCACCCAACTCCCCCGCGACTCCCTCCAGGCCGTCCTCGTAAGCCGCGTCATCAGCCACATCGACATGGACCACGGCAACCCCGGCCTCATGGAACAGTGGCGCCTCATCCACTTCTTCGCCCTCGTCATGCACGCCGTCAACACCCCCAGCGGCCGCAGACCCTGGCTATGAGAGGTCCTCTTTTTGGAAGGGCGCGGCTTCAGCCGCGCCGTAGGTGGAGCAGAATCGACCTGGCTTTAGCCACTGAGGGAATGCCAGTCCAAGTTCCACATCTTGGTGAAGTCACAAATCGACGCGCCGACGATGGATATCGAGACCCCGAGTTGCCTCCCGCTGGACCAGAGCAGTGAGTGCCGCATGAAAGACTTCTGAAGTATCGGTTAAGCCTGTGATCGACTTCGCGTGAGCTAACAAGTCGTCGTCCAAATCAACCTCAAACTCAATCTCTACGACGGCCTCCATTGGATCGAAGCTCAGAGTAGCACCTCGTAATCGCCACACCGCAACGAAAACTTGCTACCTGACCGACCGTAACCGAGAATAAAACTGTGATGAATACTTTCGTGACCCTCGCTGAGATTCAAGCCGCCGCAACCCGCATCGCTTCCGCCGCCATCCGGACGCCTCTCGTCCAACTCCACGCGCCCAACCTGCCCTGCGAAGTGTGGATCAAGGTCGAGGCCGCCCAGCCCATCGGCTCCTTCAAAATCCGCGGAGCCTTCAACAAGGTCTCGCAGCTCACCCCCGAGCAACTCGCCAAAGGCGTCATCACCTACTCCTCCGGCAACCACGCCCAGGGAGTCGCTTACGCCGCCAAGGTCATGGGAGCCAAGGCCGTAGTCGTCATGCCGGAAAACGCGCCGACCCTCAAAGCTGTCGCGACCCGCGCCCTCGGAGCCGAGGTCATCTTCGTCGGCCCCGCCAGCACCGCGCGCAAGGCGAAGGCAGAAGAACTCGCCGCCGAACACGGCTACACCATCATCGAGCCCTACGACCACCCCCACATCATCGCCGGAGCCGCAACCTGCGGGCTCGAAATCACCCAGCAGCTTCCCGATGCCGACCTCGTCATCGGCCCCGTCTCTGGTGGCGGTCTTCTCAGTGGAACCGCCACCGGCGTCAAGCTCGCCGCCCAAGCCGGCCTCTGCAACCCCAACGTTCAGGTCTTCGGCGCAGAGCCGCTCGTAGCAGCCGACGCCAAGGAATCCTTCGAGACCAAAACCCTCGTCGAGTGGCCCGCCAGCCGCACCGCCAGCACCATCGCCGACGGCCTCCGCACCCAGTCCCTCGGCCAGCTCAACTTCCAGCACATCCTTAAACACGTCAACGGAATCGTCGCCGTCACCGAACAGGAGATCCTCGACGCGATGAAGGTCTACCTAACCCACTCCGACCTCGTTCCCGAGCCATCCGGCGCCGTCACCCTGGCCGCCGTCCTCTTCCACGCCGACGAACTCCCACCCGCCAAAAAGATCGTCATCATTATGAGCGGCGGCAACGTAGACCCCAAACTCCTCGAAACCCTGCAATCCGAACTAGCCACCACCGTCTAATGCCCGGCTGCCCCATCTCAAACAGAACCACCGTTTGAGATGCGGTCGTCGAGACCCAACACTCCGTACACCGCTCCAGCCGAAAGGCGTCTAAGCAATATGCGATCCCTCGCAATCTCGGCTCTCCTCCTCCTCACCCTCCCCCTTTGCGCCCAAAAGAAGCCCAAAGACAACCTCTCCGGCTACGACAAATCCGCCCGAGCCACCGTCCTCCACGACGCCATCGTCTACGTCGCAGCAGACGATGCCACCCAGAAGATAGCCGAAGTCACCCCCGGCCACGAGGTCGTCATCACCTCCCACTCCGGCCCCTGGGTCAAAGTCTTCGCCAACACCGACACCCCCGACCAGGGCGATCCCGACCTCGAACCCGAGTTCTCTACCGACGCCGTTCCCACCCCCACCACCGGCTGGATCAAAGATAAAGGTGTCGTGTCCCAGCAGACCCCAAACGGCGACGCCGTCCTCTACGGCATGGCCGCCAACTTCGAAGACATGGCCGAGCAGCCCCACGCCCCCAAAGGCGCCGCCATGGCCGCGCACATGCTCTATCGCCGCGTCGTTGAATACTTCCCCACCTCGCCCCTCGCCGGCGAAGCCGCATGGCGTGCCGGAGACATCCGCTGGCAGCTTGAAAAGACCGACGTCATGTCCCTCCCCTCCGCCCGGGAGCAGGAGGCCTACCTCCGCCCCACCATCTACGAGGGCGAACTCAAGCGCGTCATCAAGAACTTTCCTAACTCAAAGTTCGCCGCTCTCGCCGCCTACGATCTGCTCGACAACAAGCTCTGCGGCGACTGGCAGGGCCTCCCCAAGTGTCCGGAGATGGAAGCCAACCTGTACTTGAAGTATTCCGACCAGTGGAAGGAATCGCCAAAAGCCGCCGAGGCCCAGTACAACGCCGTCTACCGCATCGGCGTCCTCGTCACCATCTACCAGGTATCCGACGACCGCAAAAAGTCCCAGGCCGCCGCCGACCGCTGCCAGGGTCTCGCCACCGAGATGCACACCCGCTTCCCCGACTCCGACTACACCCGCCGCGCCGAAAGCATAGCCTTCCGCGTCAAACAAGGCATCCCAATCTACGGCTCCGACCGCGACTAATTCCAACCAAAGCTTAAACAGGGAAAAACGGATAAAAACGGGATAAGAGCAGAACCTTGCAGCTTGCCCGCCCAAAATGCCCGTCATTCTGGCGAAGCCAGAATCTCAGTATTTCGTTCTTGTCTCTCCTTTTATCCCGCATTTAATCCTTTTGATCCTAGTTAAGCGGTGTTTTGATCTGACCCGCCATCGCTCCCAGCTAAAATACCCAAATGGACATCCTGAAGATCATTCTCCTTGCCATTGTGCAGGGTCTCGCCGAGCTCTTGCCCGTCTCCAGCTCCGCGCACGTCGTCGTCGCCGAAAAACTCATGGGAATGGACCCCGCAGATCCCAAGATGACGCTGCTCCTCGTCATGCTCCACACCGGAACCATGTTCGCCGTCATCGTCTACTTCTGGAAGACCTGGCTCAAAACCTACTTCGCCAGTATGGACGTCTTCCTGCGCTTCGCCATTCGCGCAGCCTGGGCGTCTGTTTTGACCGTCATCATCGGCTTCGGGCTCAAGACCGCTATCGAGCATACCATGTTCAAGGGCCAGCCCAAGGCCGAGATTGAACAGCTCTTCGGCCGCCTCGACCTCATCGCCCCCGCCCTCGCCGCCGCCGGCCTCATGATCTTGATCGCTGGCCTGCTCGAGCGCCGCCAACTGGAGATGTCGTCCGTCGCCAGCAAAATCGACTCCCCCCATACCAGCGTCACCATGGGACAGGCCGGCTGGATGGGCTTCGTCCAGGGTCTCGCGCTCCCGTTCCGCGGCTTCTCCCGCTCCGGCACCACCATCTCCACAGGCATGTTGACTGGCGCCAGCAAAGAGCGCGCCGAGCGCTTCTCGTTCGCGCTAGCCGTAATCCTAACCCCCGGAGTCGTCGCGCAGGAAGGCTTGCGCATGTTGAAGGAAGTCCACGCCCAGGCCGCATTGGGAGTCGTCGTTGACCTCAAGGGCAGCGTCCTCACCAGCCTGATGGGCGCCTTCTTCGCCTTCCTAGCCGGTCTCGTCGCCCTCAAATGGCTCTCCAGCTGGCTAGAATCCGGCAAGTGGTACATCTTCGGCATCTACTGCCTCGTAGCCTCCTCCGTAGTCTTCTTCCTCCACACTCAGGGCTACTAATACCCACCCATACCCTGTGCCCCATTCATCGCGCCTTTGCGATGAGTGGGACCCGCCTCGAAGCCTCTTTTGCACCCGTAGCCAAGCGCCACCCGAAAAAGGGACAAAGTCCCGCCCCATACCAGCCCGGGGTGAAGCACCGGGATAAAAGTACTACCCACGCCCCAGGGCTGTATGCTCGACCCAACGCCAACTCAAACCTTCCGCGTATAACCCGAAGCCCACCAGATCAACGGCACCTGCAACGGCACGCGCCCCCACAGCGCCCAAACCGGCATCCCCGAAAACTGCGCGTGATGGATCGCCATATTGATATTGGCTGGCAACACCGCAACCAGCAGAACAATAATCCCCCACGCCGCCGCCTTCCGAGTCTGGGGGATCACCAGCCCGATCCCACCCAAAATCTCCGCTACGCCACTGATCTGAACGAGCAGCAAGGGGTCGGGAAGGTATCCCGGGACGATGTGTATATACAGTTCTGTATATACAAAGTGCAAAATACCCGCTCCGACGAACAAAAACGCCATCAACCAGCGGGCCTTCGCCATTCAGAATTCCTCATCCAAACAAAAAATGGGCGGCTGGATCTCTCCAAGCCGCCCGATCGTCGCTGCGTTCTAATTACTTGGACGCAGCAACGTTGCGATGGTCACGAACATAATTGTGCGCACTCAAAATATGTGCATTTTGCTCCGCCAAAAGCTGGCGCAAAGGCAGCGGAAGCTCCTGCGCAAGAGCGTCGGTATAGACCTTCTTGGCCTCGTCTTCGCCCTGCTCCGCGTTGGCCAGCAAGCCTTCGTCGTCGGTCGTATGCAGCTTTTCCTTCAGATCAAACCACGCCCGATGCAACGTCCCAGCCGCGGTACCTTCTTCGTGGACATCGTGAATTCCATGCCGGTGCAGCTCATTCTCCAGTTCCGCTCGGAAATTGGCCCGTTTCAACGATTCCGCCAGGAAAAACCGCTTCAACGTCTCGTCTTTCAGATGCGCGCCAATGTCTGCAAAGCCTTTTTGGCCATCTTCCAGAATGTTGATAACCTCTTTGCAAACGCTCACGAACTCGGCATTCTTCTCGGCATCGCTCTTCAAAGTATGTGTTTCAGTCGACATAATATCCTTCTCTCGTCTTACTGCTGGGGTGCTGTCAGCCAGGTCGGCGTCCGGGCAAAGTCCATCGGTTGAGTGCGATTCTCCGTCACCGATGACAAGCGGAAGAAATCGCGAAAATCCCGCTCCCCGCCGGACGCCCTTGATCTTGCCTTCTAGACTCTGGACCAACACCACGCGCTCGTGTCTGTCGGAATAGATGCGTACTTCCCCCAAGGGTTTGCATCCTGATTCCCGCTGTGCGGTTATAGGTAGATTCCACTCCCCACGGTGCTGTAATGAAATTTGGCTGCGCCAGACCTCTGGCGACGGCTCGGGACCTGCCATGAAGCCGCTTCGCCTTGTCGCCACGCCAACTCGGAACCGCCGCCTGAACGAGATTCTGGGCCTGATCGTGCTGGTCGCCGCCGCGCTGCTGCTGCTGGCCCTCGCGAGCTACACGCCATCCGATCCATCGTTCAATACGGTCGGCGACGCGATCTCTCCGGCAGCGTCGTTAGCCACAGGCCCGGCGCATAACTGGACCGGCATGGTTGGGGCCTACTTTGCCGACGCCATGCTGCAACTACTTGGAATTGCAGCGTTTTTCCTGCCACTGATGCTGGTACGCATTGGGGTCTGCTGGATGCGCTCTCGCCCCTCCGGCTCACCGACGGCGAAGCTGATAGGCCTCGGATTGTGGGTAGTCTTCGCGCCTGCCGGCGTCGCACTGCTACCCGGCAACCTTCTCTGGCGTAGCTCTCTGCCGATTTCCGGACTCTGCGGAAGGCTGATAGCAGACGTGATGGTCCACTTCCTCAACGTCCCCGGCACAGCGATTGTGGTGACGCTGATGGTGTCGCTCTCCGCGTACCTCGCGACGACTTTTAGCTTCAGCACAGCCCGCGAATGGATGACCGATCACTTCCGCTTCCTTGTCGTCATGCGCGAGAAGTGGCTGAACTTCCGCAATCGCCGCACCGCCGAAGTGCCTGCCGACATGCTGGACGAGCAGGGAGATGTCTTCGGCTCCAAGCGCGAGAAGGCCGAAGCGATTGCCCGCAAGGAACGCGAACTGGCTGAGAAGGCTGCGTCTCGCGAAGGCTCAAACACACTGCTTTCAGGGCTGTTTAGCTGGTTTGGACGCTTCCGTAAAAGCGAGCCCGTTTCGCTGATGCCGGAGTCCGCAGAACCCGGGCCAGCTTCCATGTGGCAGTCGATGCCGCGCACGAATGTCGACGCTGCCCCTGTAACGCCGCTGTCGACTGCCTCCGCCGCTGCCGCCCCCTACGCGCAGGCCTTGGCCGCCGCCGCTGCGCCGTTGCCCCCGCAGCCCGACGAACTCGACTTCCCCGAGTATCACCCGCCGGTCCAGCCAAGGCTGATCGCCGCAGAGGAAGAGCCATTTGCGTTCCTCACCCGAAAGCCTGAACCTGCCCCTCGTGCAGCTGCCAAGTCGGTTGCGGTAGCAATCCCAGAGCCACTTCCCGCGACTTCTGGACCGACGTTCGGCAAGCGTGCGGATTCCGATGTGAAGGCTGTAGCGATCACGGCGAAGTCAGTGCGTGGCTATAAGCTGCCGTCGTCGTCGCTGCTGTACCGTTCAGAAGAGCAGGCGCTGGTTCGCGAGGATGCGTTGCGCGAGGAGGCCAAGGTGCTGGTGGGGAAGTGCGCCGAGTTCGGTGTCGATGGGCAGGTGACGCAGATCAATCCCGGTCCCGTCGTCACGACCTTTGAGTTCCGCCCCGATGCCGGTGTCAAGTACTCGCGGGTCACCGGACTGGCTGACGATCTGTGCCTCGCGATGGCTGCCGAGTCGATTCTGATCGAGCGGATGGCGGGTAAATCGACCGTCGGAATTCAGGTTCCGAATCAGGATCGCGAGACCATCTGGCTGCGCGACGTGGTCGAATGTGAGTCGTTCGCTCAGAGCAAGAGCAAGCTGGCGATTGCGCTGGGGAAGGACATCAACGGCCGCATCGTGACCGCGGATTTAGCTTCGATGCCGCACGTTCTCATCGCGGGTTCAACGGGTTCGGGTAAGTCGGTTGCGATCAACGCGATGATTATGAGCGTGCTGTTCAAGTCGACGCCCGAGCAGGTGCGAATGATCCTTGTCGACCCGAAGCGCGTCGAGTTGGGCATGTACGAGGGGATTCCGCACCTCTTCACGCCGATCATTACCGAGGCCAAGCTGGCCGCGAATGCTCTGCGCAATGCGGTGAAGGAGATGGAGCGACGCCTGAAGCTGCTGGCCGCGAACCATGTCCGCAATATCGACCAGTTCAACAAGCTCTTCGACCACGGCAGCGAGTATCTGTTTGAGGATGTGAACCAGGAGCCGCTGCCCTACATCATCATCATCATCGACGAGTTGGCCGACCTGATGATGCTCGACCGCTCGAACGTGGAAGAGTCGATTACGCGGCTGGCGCAGATGGCGCGCGCGGTCGGTATCCACCTGATCCTGGCGACGCAGCGGCCGTCGGTTGACGTCATCACCGGCCTGATCAAGGCGAACGTGCCGACGCGTATGAGCTTCCGGCTGGCGACGAAGGTGGACTCGCGCACGATCATCGACAGCAACGGTGCGGAGAGCCTGCTGGGTCGCGGAGACATGCTGTACCTGCCGCCGGGGACGAGCCGTCTGCAGCGGGTGCATGCACCGTTTGTGACCGAGAAAGAAATCTCTGCGGTCACGGAGTTCTGGCGTGCCCAGGGCGAGGCCGAGTATGTCCACGGCTTCCTCGAAGGGCCGAAGGACGAGAAGGGCGATCCCGACCAGGGCGGGGAACCGGGTTCAGAGGCCAACGACGAACTCTTCGACGATGCCGTACGGCTGGTGTTCGAGTTCGGCAAGGCTTCGACGTCGCTGCTTCAGAGGCGGCTGCGGATTGGGTACGGCCGTGCGGCTCACCTGATCGACATGATGTACAACGACGGGCTGGTCGGGCCGGCGGATGGGTCGAAGCCGAGAGAGCTGCTGAAGTCGCCGGAGTTTTATAAGCAGGTGGATGAGGCTATGCGGTAGCTCTTCATCGATCAACAGAAAGTCACACATTGCTATTGCTTCCGGGCATCCAGGATGCTTTCGCGACGACTACCTGGGATTCTGATATCACTATTACAACAAATTTTGCAGCTTAGGATAATCATCATGGGGCCATTGAAGGGTAGTTGGGGTGCGGGGTTGGGAGCTGCGCTTTTGCTTGCATGCATCGTCTGTGGAGGTTGCAAGGCGTCGGATGATGCCGTTCTCGCCGCCGACACACGAGGCGAACAGGTCTCCGCTCCGCCGTCCGTCAACATGCTCTTTGGGACCCGCAATCCGCGCCAGTGTCAGCCGGTGAAGCACAAGCCAACCGAGACCGAAGCAGCCGCATTGATTCAGTGCTTGCTCGATTCGCAGTCGCATGACTACATGACCCTTTACAACAGTGTCGTCGTATCCATGGCCGGATCGCGGGCCTACCAATACCGTTCCGACTCAGGCAACGCAGACATCGACACCACGTCGCCGGTGTACCCGATCCGCGGCAGCATGGACCAGTACGTCTGCCACCAGGTAGGTCAATTGCCTGCCGACCAGAGCTGTCTCATCACCCATATGGCTAAAGCGAGCGGGTCATGTTTCAAGACCACGTTTGGAGACTGGCACTGCAGTATGCTCGACCTCGGTACGACTCCGGGGACCAACGGACCTGCGCCAAAGACATATTAATCCGCCGCATCCGACGATTCCACGCATCGATTGCAGCCATGGAAGTAAGTCAAGTTCTAGCCACCAGCAGTCTAGACCGCAGCGAATCTGCGATTAGCTTGCCGTGGAAGCGACCGTTTTCGATGAAGATTTCGTTGGTTCGTTCGCCCGCTACGATGACGCCTGCGAGGTAGATTCCAGGGACGTTGGACTCGTGTGTGGTGGGGTCGCAGACGGGGCAGCGGTCGTTGTCTTCGTCCAGCTGCACGCCGAGTTTTTCGATGAAGCAGAAGTCCGGGTGGTAGCCGGTCAGGGCGAAGACGAAGTCGTTGTCGAGCTGCACTCGTCCTTGCTGGGTCAGGACGGAGACGTAGTCTTCGTGGATCGACTCGACGGTGGAGGAGAAGTAGGCGGTTACTTCGCCGTTCTTGATGCGGTTTTCGATGTCGGGCTTGATCCAGTATTTGATGTGCCTGTGCAGCGTCTCTCCGCGGTGGACGAGGGTGACGTGCGCGCCGTGCCGCCACAGGTCGAGCGCGGCGATGGCGGCCGAGTTTTTGCCGCCGATGACGAGGACCTTCATCCCCGCGTATGGGTGCGCCTCGTCGTAGTAATGCTCTACCTTGGAGAGGTCCTCGCCGGGGATTCCGAGGTGGTTGGGCAGGTCGTAGTAGCCGGTGGAGACGATGAGCTTGCGGGCGCGGAGGTCGATCTTACGGCCG
>JAYVZU010000566.1:0-3140 GCA_043783075.1 Rhodanobacteraceae bacterium | reverse complement strand
ATCGCAGCCCCACCGCGATTGAGGTGGGGGTCACAACTCCAGACCCCAATACCGAGGTCATTCTGAGCGCAGCGAAGAATCTCAGTATTTCGCCTTCTCCGACTAACCAAAGCTCTCCCCGTGTCCCACTAATCGCAGCCCCACCGCGATGAGTGGGAAACTCAAATCCCCAGCCAATCCTTCCTAAGGTACGATCCATCCTATGATCCGTGGCGCTGCAATCCTTGTGGTCCTGACTTCCGCCATGACAGCCGTCGCCCCGAAGTCCACGCCAGATCTGAAGCTCTCCATCGCCAACGGTCGCAACACTTTCCATATCGGCGAACGAATCCCAATCGTCTTCAGCTTCACGGGCCCCGACGACGGTTCATTCACCGTCACTCTGACCGGCATCAACCGGCTTGGCGGATTTCCGTTCGACGAGTTCGCCGTCTCGCCGACCGAAGGGACCGCCGATCCTCGCGCCCAGCTCCTTGCGCAGGGTGGCGCATTCAGTATGCAAAGCGGGCAAGGAGTTCTCTCCACAAAACCCGTCACCCGAACTGCCAATCTTAACGAATGGATTCGGTTTGACTCAGCTGGCACCTTCACCGTGACTGTTACAAGTCATAGAGTTGGCCCCACTGGTAAAAACAACCTCTTCAGCGACGAGCATACTTCCGACGTCCGATCCAAGTCCTTTCGGCTAAACATTGTCCCTGCGACACCCCAGTGGCAAAAAGTAACACTCGCCCGTATTCTGCACGATCTTGCGTCTCCCCAGAATCCCGATGCTGAAACGCCTCCGCTGAGATCCGCTGCCCTCGAGGACCTATGCTATCTAGCCTCGCCTGAAGCGATCGCCGCCCTGGCTGCAACCGTGAGAGATGATCAGATCGGATTCAGTCGGGAGGCGTCGGATTGTCTCATTGGACTCTCGCGACCAAACCGGGAAGTAGCGCTCAAAGCGATGAATGGCCTAATCGACGATCCTACTTTTCCCGTGTCCACCGCCTTTCTCGACGTATTCGTACAGGTTCAATTGGATGACCTGCCTCTCCCTGTGCAAGATAACCTCGACTCAATGCGTGACTTTAGCGAAAAAATCGAAGCCGCCAAAGAGCCGCTCTCAAACACCGCGTGGGACATCGTTGCAGCGGCACTTCCGCATAAAGTAGAACCCGCGCGAGGTGCAACAGCCCAGACTGTTCTAGCATTGACGCCCAATAGCCCATCGCCCCACGCTCTCGCAGTCACCGGTGCCATCCTTCGCGCATCATTTCCTGCTCTCTCGGACGCGGAAAAAACTAAAATGCTTGTCGACCAGTGGGAGATCATTCGATCCCGTGAACTCCTGCCCCAGCTGCGTCAGCTATCACATAAGTCTGGCGACGACCCCGAACCGGATCTTATGATTCCGGGTTCAGGATCACCGCACGAGCTCAGGGCAGCAGCTCTCCATCGCTGGTACGAGTTTGAACCTGACGCAGCAACTCGCGAGATCGTGAATCAGATTGGTTCCGCAACTCCCTTGCTCACAGCGAAGGACTTGGCATTTCTGCCTCCACAAGCCTTTCCGCAGTTTGAAAACCTGTGGTTCAATGCATTCGCCGAGGCTCACGACACAAGCCAGAGCGACCTCATGGGTGGCCTTCTCATCCGTTTCGGCAGCGGAGCAGTCGCAGCGCAAATGCTCGCGCAAACCTCCGGCGATCATCCGGACAACTCAGGCAACCACGAATCTGAGGCCGAAGCTTATATCATTCGGTTTGATCCGCAAACCGCCAGACGATTGCTACAGCGAACTCCCGCCGAAGACATGGAATGCTTGGGCGGCGGTCTGAACTACCTCTCCCATCTGGTCCAGGCCCCAGTCCTGACCGAGGCCGCACTGGCCGCGATCCATAGTCCATGTCCATCCGCTGTCAGCGACGCAGCCACTTACTTGGCGAAGTATGGCGATGACAGTGCTCGCCAACCCTTGCTCGACCGCTACTTGGATTGGTCAAAACGCTGGGCTGGCAAACCCGAAGAGGACCACAGACGTTCAACGGAGGACCTTGAGACAGCGGAGCACCGCGAACAGCGTGAGGACCACGACCTCGGCTGGACTCTCGCCGAAGCACTCTTGGTCAACCAGGGGTGGATCCCAGATGACGATCTCATTGCCACAGTCATCGACCATTGCAGCGGCAAGAATGTGTGCGCCGGCACAAAATCATTAGCGAAGCCCAACTTCGAAATCACCGCGACACGAAGCCCAGATTGGAACGAGTACCGCATTGGTAGCCTGAACATCCCGACTTTTGAACTATTCGAAGCGAAACTCGATCAGTTCCCGAAAGGCACCGCGTTTACGTTGCCCCACAGTGATTCTGGCTACCCCGGCCTGCAGCGGGCGGTCGACGCCCAGCTTAGAACCGTTCTCGAAAAGCACGGCATGAGGGTAGCTCAAAAACGCACGGATGTTGAAGGCACCAGTGCCTCCCGAACCCCAAAAACTTGACAAACCCCACCCCAAAAACACCCCACCCCACCAAAAGCATAACGTTATACTTCCGGACTTAACCCATTTGTTTTCCGTACTTTCGGACTTACCTGCCGGGGGTAGGACCACCCCCTAAATCGCCTTCCGCACCACCCAGGTCGTCATACACCGGTAATCCTGCACAATCGTAGTCTTCAGCGGATCAACTAATATCCCGCCCATCTGCCGAGTCATCTGCAGCAAAACCGCCTCATCGACCAAAAACCACTCAGCCCCATCGCCAATCCGGTAGATGTGCCCCCGAATCCGCTCAAAATCCATCCCAATTCGCGATCCCAACCGGCAAAACAGCATCCCACCGGGTCGAACACAGCGCCAAAGCTCCTCCACCATCGCCAAAAAATGCTTCTCGTCCCGCGCAAAATGCAGCACCGAATTGCAGATCACCATATCCGCAAATCCATCCGCAAAAGGCATCGCCTCAAGCTGTCCGACCCGAAAATTCTCAGCGGGCAAACTCGGCGCCAGAATTCCCGCCAACTGCCTCACATGTTCGACGCCCTCAGCACTCGCGTCCAGCGCAAACACCTCGCACCCCTCGCGCAGCAGATGCACCAGGTTCCGTCCATACCCACAGCCAGCGTCCAAAACCGTCATCCCCGCAGCGATATTC
>JAYVZU010000565.1:0-3162 GCA_043783075.1 Rhodanobacteraceae bacterium | reverse complement strand
CGTCTTAAGGGCGAGACGTGGGGCACCCAGTTTGAGGGTGAGTCGGAAGCGGACGAGCAGTTTGATAAGCTCCGCGAAGAGTGCGGCGTGATGGCGGTTTATAACCATCCGGAAGCGGCCCGGATGACGTACATGGGGCTCTACGCGCTGCAGCATCGAGGGCAGGAGTCGGGCGGAATTGCCTCGGCCGACGGCGAACAGGTGTACGACATCAAGGGCATGGGCCTGGTCTCCGAAATCTTTACGGATGAGGTTCTGACCAAGCTGCCGGGGCATCAGGCGATTGGGCATACGCGGTACTCGACCACGGGCGACTCGGCGCTACTGAATGCGCAGCCGATCTCGGTGGATTCGACCAAGGGGCTGATTGCGATTGCGCATAACGGCAACCTGATCAACCTGGGAACGGCGAAGGAACGGTTGGAGCGGGATGGCGCGATCTTCCAGACGACGTCGGACTCCGAGATCATCATCCAGCTGATCGCACACTGCAGCAAGAACACGCTGGTCGACTGCATGGCGGACGCTCTGCGGCAGGTTGAGGGTGCATTCTCGATCGTGATGATGACGCGGAATCGCATCTTCGCGGCGCGCGATCCGCACGGCTTCCGGCCGCTCTGCATGGGGCGGATTACCGGTGTAAACGGCGAGCCGGATACGTTCTGTTTTGCGAGCGAGACCTGTGCGCTGGATCTGCTGCACGCCAAATACGAGCGCGATGTGGAGCCGGGCGAACTCGTCATGGTTTCTGAGGAGGGCGTGACGAGCCGCATCTTTGCGAAGGGTGTGCCGAAGTCGTCGTGCATCTTTGAGCATGTGTACTTTGCACGGCCGGATTCGAAGGTCTTCGGGCGCTGGGTGCAGGCTTCTCGCGAGGAGATGGGGCGGCAGCTGGCGCGGGAGTCGGGCGTGCCGGCGGACCTCGTGGTTCCGGTTCCGGACTCGGGCGTGACGGCTGCGCTGGGGTACTCGCAGGAGTCGGGGATTCCGTTCAATTTTGGTTTGATTCGCAACCACTATGTGGGCCGCACATTTATTGAGCCGACACAGCGGGTGCGGGACTTCGGCGTTCGTATGAAGCTGAATCCGAGCCGTGCTCTACTAGAAGGCAAGCGCGTCATTTTGATTGATGACTCGATCATCCGCGGGACGACCTCGCGCAAGATTGTCCGGATGGTGCGGGCTGCCGGAGCTACGGAAGTCCACCTGCGGATCTCGTGTCCGCCGACGATTTCGCCTTGTTTTTACGGGGTGGATACGCCGTCGAAGGAGCACCTGATTGCGGCGAATAAGTCGCTGGAGGAAATTCGCGAATACATTGAAGCGGACTCGCTGGCATACCTGTCGCTGATCGGCCTGACGCACTCTTGTACGGCGGGCGATCCGCCTAGCGGGATGGCTCCGGGAGATTTTTGCACGGCTTGCTATACCGGGGAGTACCCGACGCAGATGGTGGATGTGAGCGAGATTTTGCCTGCCAAAGTGCTCGTGTAATTTCTAGACTCCCCTCTGATCGTCGCGCTGCTGTGTGTCATATCGAGCCGTATACCAGCACTGGATGCTAAGAGAGTAGATCTCATGACAGAAAAGCCGCTTGCCTTCTTATCGTTAGTGACTCTCCTTGAAGAGGCTGTTGGCCATTCCACGAGTTATGCTTTGCTCGATCCGTTCCCCTGTGAAGTGATTAGAGATGGGCAACCATCAATTGTTTTGATTCAGAATGCAGGCAAGATAATCGCTAACCACGTAGGACTCGGGCATTTGACCTTTGTCATTGCGGTCACCAAACAAGCAGCAAATACTGCGGGCCACATCGAATTGACGCACGAGTCCTCTGAGGTATTTGTTGAGCTTTCGCCTAACATTTGTGACCACAAGGATGCTGTCCTGGCGACCCTAAGCCATGAAATTGCGCACAAGTTTCTCCACTCTCATGGCCTCCGGAACGGAACAACTTCGCTTGAGCAAGAATTCCTGACGGACGTTACCGCGGTCTATCTCGGCATGGGAAAAATTATGCTGAACGGCTGTGAGTGCCAGAATATCGAATGGGGCGGTACAACTGGAAGGACCAAGACAACTCACACACTTACGACTGGCTATATTTCACGTGAGTGTTTTGCTTTCGTATATCGCTTAGTCTGCGAAATGAGACAAATTCCGAGAGCAGAATATCTAAATGGTTTATCAGAGTCGGCGCGAGGTGTGCTCTTGGCCTGCGAGTGGACATATCGAGAGTATTTTAAAACCGAATACCACGATCCCGCTAAGGTTGACGACCTTTTCGACGACCTTGAGGAAGAGATTTCCAAAGCTCAGGATCAAATCGCGACAAGATCGCTAATTTTGCGATGGGCACGACGAGAAATGGACGCACTCACCACATTGATCGGCAAGTCACATTTTCCGCTCTTCGAAGCCAGAGCCCGTCTTGCAAAGTCTAAGGTTCGGTCAAACAATCCTCACCTGAACTATCTCGGTCTTATCCAGCTTCGGAAGTCAATTTCTGGACTAGTTGCTACGAGCACCACTGAGCTAGGGGCCGAAAGTTCTCGCTGGAAAAACTTCGCATCGCTTTTCACGAATTGCTACGAACTCATAACCAGCGGTCAGTATGAAGTTGTTGAGTGCCCAATCGATAAAATCAAATTGCGTGTACCGCTTGGCAAGAAGCGTCTTTTGGTGACATGTTCGGCGTGCAAGTATCGGTTTATTGTGAATACTGACTCAAATGGACGAAGCTCGCCTTCCTCAGCCCGGAAGCACTCAAAGATGTTTGGCGGGATTCTGGGATTAATTGATCGGATTCGTCGAAACTGAGTAGGCAGATGCCAATCCAAAGTTGGGATTGGCTTACACCATTGAGGAAGAAATCCTCCACGACTCCCGGGAGATCTAAGCAAAATGAATTTATCTCGCGCTGAAGTTCCTACAGCCAATTCGGTCAGTTATTTGCGGCAGCTGTGCCGGCATTGGTCGCATAAATTTACGGTGGAGTTCGACGATTCACATGGCAAGATTCATCTGCCCAAGGGAATCGTGACGCTGATGTCCGGGCCGGCAGCGCTTTCGGTGTATCTAGAGATTGCGGCGGCAGAGGATCAGGACCGGATGGAAGAAGTTGTGGCAGAGCATCTACAGCGGTTTGGGTTCAAGGAGACG
>JAYVZU010000564.1:0-3169 GCA_043783075.1 Rhodanobacteraceae bacterium | reverse complement strand
TCCATCGACTTCGGGACCTACTTTCTGGGGTATACGTCCCCTCAACCACAAACGCTTACGTTGACCAACACCGGCAACCAGCCTGTACCCGTCAACTCGATATCTACAACTACCTCATTCTTCGGGGGTTATAGCTTCCCACAGACAAACACCTGCGGTACCAGCCTGGCGGTCGGCGCAAACTGCACCATCACCGTATCGTTCTCCAACTTTACTGGCGGCGGTTATTCCACAGGCAATCTAATCCTGCTCACCTACTCGCTAACGCCTAGCATCGTCATCCCGCTATCCGCAAACCCGATCAACCCGCAACCTAATTTTACGTTCAGCACCACCAATGTAATTCTTGCCCAAACTCCGGCAGGCACACCATCGACCGCGCAAACTATCACGCTCACCAATAGCGGCAACGTCCCCTTCACGGTCACGACTGGCCCCTATACATCCGGCGGCGCAGTCTTCACCTCTACAACGAACTGCGGGACGGTAGCAGCCGGGGGCACCTGCACGATAACGGTGAACGCAACTCCACCCAGCGTCGGAACATTCGCCGGAGTACTTCCCGTGGCCCTGTCCCTATTGAACGGCGGCCTGAATCAAAACATCAACGTCTCGGTCACCGGCAACTAGAGCGACGCGATACCGTCCCGGTGCCCCATCTCCGCGTATTTCGGCGGAGGTGGGGTCTAACCCTAAGCCGCCTGCTCTCCCGACTCAAAATACAAATACCGCCGCCAGCTAGGGTCAGCCGAACCGATCATCCGCATAATGTGCCGGCTGGTATGCAGCGAAAACGGCTTCGGTTCCTTCAGCAGCCGCATCTCGGTCAATTCATGCAGCATCTGGTTCCCCTTGCGCCGGTTGCAATCGTGACAGCAAGCGACGAGGTTCTCCCAAGTCGAAAGCCCTCCCCGGCTGCGCGGAATCACGTGATCCAACGTCAACTCGCCTGCAGTCAAAACCACCTGGCAGTACTGGCACATATTCCGGTCGCGCAGCAGAATGTTCTTCCGCGACAAAGCCCGCGTCTGGTGAGGAATCCGCCGATACTCCAGCAGCCGAATCACACTTGGCATCCCAACAACCATCCGAGCCGCATGCAACATCGTGCCTTGCTCCTCTTCCGTCCGCGCCACGCCCTTCAGCACCAGCACCAGAGCCCGCCTGGCCCCGCAGATGTTGATCGGCTCATAACTCGCATTCAGCACCAGCACCGGAGTCTGCATCGCCGGCTGTCGAAACACGCCCACTCGAACATCCAGCTCCGTAGTAAGCCGCCGCGCCGATCCCGTCGGACTCCCATGCCGCCCCGCATGCCGCCCGCTAGTCGCCCGATCCTTCCGCATCTTCCCCGTCTGCATCGCCACAATCCCTCCGGTTCAAATTCGTTAGTTCACTTAGCCAAAATCTTCGGGTGCCCCACCTCAAACAGTTACATCGTTTGAGGTGGGGTCGGAACCAAATCCCACCGAGCCACCATCTCTCCCGGATCTTCATGCTGCCGCATCACAAACTTCTTCTGCGCCCGCGCCAGAGTCGCGACCCAAACCTTCGTCGCCCCGGCGCGCATCAAGACCCGCGCACACTCCCGAGCCGTAGCGCCGCTCGTCAAAATGTCGTCGATCAACAAAACCTCTCGCCCCTGCAGGTCGCCCTTGACATGGAACGCCCCACGCAGATTCCGACGCCGGCCCTTGCGGGACAACACGAAGGAGCTCTCCGTGCTCTTCCGCCGCTCCATTGCAGCGTGTGCCGCCGTCAGCTTCCACGACGGCCGCAACTTCCGCAGCCAGCGCAGACCCTCATCCGCCAGCAAAATTGACTGGTTATACCCGCGCTGCCGTTCGCGCTGCTTGAACAGCGGCACCGCAATCACCATCAACTCATTCGCCGCGTCCTCTTCCAGCAACAAGATCGCCTCCGCCATCTGCCGCCCCAGCAGCCGCGCAACACCCCGAACCCGCGCAAACTTCAGCAGGTGGATCAGCCCTCTCATCTCGTTGTCATAGCTTCCGTACGCGACAGCCCGTGTAAACTCCGGCTCCGCCAATCGGCACTCGCGGCACACAAAACCCTGCGCCAGCATTCCGGCAAATCGTGCATCTTCCAGATCCAGGTCGAGGTTCATCGCCTCGCCGCACCTGCCACACCCAAACATCGTGTTCCGCCGCACGCGCCCCACGCACGCCTCACAAACCGGAACAGCAGAAGCCCGCTCTAACGGGCCCTCACAACACTTGCAATCAGCAGGAAAGATAGTCGTTACAACGTCGTCAAGAACCGTGCGAGTCCGACTTCGAAGCACCCTGGCAACGGCGCGCCACCCGTTCACGCGGCTGCCCTCCACCCCACCGGGTGGACCTGCCGCATCAACTCCGAGCTGGGTATTCAAGCAATTGCTGAAGACTCACCTACTCGACGGCGCTCCAGGTCGGTCAGACCGCGCCATAGCCGCAGTATAAGCCCTCCCCATCACATTCCGTCAAGAATCACCGCATATTCGGGTGCCCCATCCTTGCGCAGTCTCACCGCGCAGGGTGGGGTAATACAGCTCGGGGAAACGTACCGTTGAAACTTGCGGTATCCGTCAGGGGTATCGAGCCTACGGCTCGACCGCTTTTGCACTCCTCAACTAGCCGAATCTCTTCCCGCAAGCCATACTGTCTTCAACACCTTCCATGCCACCCGCCTCCAACCCGAGACCACCACGCCGTTCCTGGTTTCGCCGTGAAGCCATGCCGCGCCCACCCGCGCGTCCACAACGTACTCACCCGTTCCGCAAATTCATCATCCGCGCCACCGTACTGCTTCTCCTGGTTATCGCCGCCTGGAGCGCCTATGTCGTCCACCGCATCAACAAGCTGGCCGCTGAAGATCAGGCCCAGCCCGCCGATGCGATCGCCGTCTTCGGAGCCGCCGAATACTCCGGGCACCCCAGCCCCGTCTACCACGCCCGTCTCGACCACGCTGCCTCGCTCTACCAGCGCCAGATCGCCCCAGTGGTCATCACCCTTGGCGGCGGCAGCGACCGCGACTCCGGCAATACCGAGGGCGGCGTAGGCCGCGACTATCTGCTCGCTCAGGGCGTACCGTTCAAAGCGATCATCGCGGAAACCAACTCGTTCTCCACAGGCCAGCAGGCCCGCCGTCTCGCCGAGATCGCCCAGGC
>JAYVZU010000563.1:0-9527 GCA_043783075.1 Rhodanobacteraceae bacterium | reverse complement strand
ACACGCAGATCTCCTGATCGCCCATCAGGTTCAACAGCCGCAGCCGCGTATTGTCGCCCAGCGCCTGAAAAAACAGCTCCATGTCAAAGTTCGATGACTTTCGTGCCATGACTTACTTATACGCATTGACGAATATGTTCGCAATAGATATATTCGGCATTGCAGATATGTCTCAGGAGGCCAGTCATGGCAGATCAATTGTTGGAGTCGGTCAAATCGAAGTACGGCGCGGTAGCTGAGAGCAGCCTCTCAAACAATCACGCCGGCGTGGCCGCTGTAGCGGAAGCCTTCGGCTATACGGCCGCAGAGCTTACCTCGATTCCCGCCGACGCCAACATGGGCCTCTCCTGCGGAAACCCCACGGCAACAGCGCACATCCGCGCCGGGGAAGTAGTCGTTGACCTCGGCTCAGGTGGCGGCCTTGACGTCTTCCTCGCCTCCAAAATGGTCGGCCCCACAGGCCGCGCCATCGGTATCGACATGACCCCCGCGATGATCGACCGCGCCCGCACCAACGCGGTCTCCGGCGTCTACAACAACGTTGAGTTTTACCTCTCCACGATCGACCAGATCCCGCTACCCGATGCCTCCGTCGACTGCGTCATCTCGAACTGCGTCCTCAACCTCGCACCCGACAAGCCAGCCGCCTTCCGCGAGATCGCCCGCGTCCTCAAGCCCGGTGGCCGAGTCGCCGTAAGCGACATCGCGCTCAAGCAGGAGCTTCCCGAAGCCGTAGCCAAAAGTGTCGCAGCTTATGTCGGCTGCATCGCCGGAGCCATCAAGATCGGCGACTACCGCGATGGTCTTCTCGCCGCCGGCTTCGAACACGTCGAGATCGTCGATATCGGCGCTGACCTGAACGCCTACGCCAAGGTCGAGAATCAATCGGGCTGCTGCTCCCCCGCGATGGCCTCCTCAAATCCGTTCCAGCTCATCGAGGAACCCTGCTGCGCACCCGCGCCCGCAACTTTGCATGACGAACTTTCAGCCCTGCTCTCGCAGTACGATATCAACGCCGCCGCGGCCAGCGTAAAGGTCTATGCCATCAAACCCAGCCGCAACCTCTAGCTCGTAAAGGACGCCTAAATGCCGCACTACAACGTGTTGTTTCTATGCACCGGCAGCTCCGCCCGCTCGATCATGGCCGAGGCCATACTGCGTCACAAGGGCGCGCCCAACTTCACGGCCTATAGTGCAGGCAGCTTCCCAAGCGGCAAGGTACGGCCCGAAGCTCTTCGCCAAATTGCAGAGTCCGGCCTAAGCTCCGAGGGCTTTCGCAGCAAGTCATGGGACGAGTTCTCGCAACCCGACTCCCCGCCCATCCATTTTATCTTCACCGTCTGCGATAACGCCGCCAACGAGGTCTGCCCGATATGGCCCGGACATCCCGTGACGGCGCATTGGGGCATCCCCGATCCCGCCGCCGTCGAGGGCACGCCAGAGGAGATCGCCCGCGCCTTTGACGATGCCTACGTCACCCTCGACCGCCGCATCAGCCTCTTCCTCGCCCTGCCGCTGGCGACTCTTGCTGGGATGTCCCTGCAGCAAGATCTCGATCAAATCGGCAAGAGCTAAGCTAGTCCCACGCCAGCGTCTTCTGCGAGTCGATCTTCGTCGGGTCCAGGTCGATGTTGAAGCCGGGCCCGGTGGGCAGACTCAAATGTGCACGCTCCGGAAACGGCGGTCGCTGCTCGAAGTGGTAGAAGTGCCGCATCTTGTTGATCAAATATTCGCCCAATGGAAACGTCATCGGCGACTGGCTTGCGATCACATGCATTGCCGCGTGCAGGCAATGTCCATGCGGAATTACCGGGACATCATGTAGCGACGCCACCGTCCCAATCTTCAGCAACTCGGTGATGCCGCCGCACCACTCGGGGTCAGCCTGCACGACCGAAAGTCCACCAGCCTCAAGATAATGCTCAACCTCCCAACGTCCGTAGAAGTGCTCGCCTGAAGCAATCGGGATCGACGTACTCCGGTGCATCGTCGCGAAGCTTTCGATCTTCTCCGGGTGCGCTGCTTCTTCAATCCAGCGCGGTCGATACTTCTCCACCTGGTGCGCCCACTCCAGCGCATACGTCTGGTCCCAGCCGCTGTAGGCGTCGAACATCAACTCCGTATCCTCGCCCAATGTCTCGCGCAAAATCCGCACCAGCTCAACGTTCTTCCGCATGCCCTCCGGCCCAGAACCCGGACCGTACCCCATGAACCACTTCTGGTTTCGATACCCTTCCTTCTGCAGGCTTAGGCACCTAGCCCGTACGGCATCAGGTTCAAGCGAGAAGCCAAGACAGCTCGCATACACCTCCACCGAATCTCGCGTCGCCCCACCAAGCAATCGGTACACCGGCACGCCGTAATATCGCCCGCGCAAGTCCCACAGCGCGTTGTCGACCGCGCTGATTGCCATGATGTAAAATCCGGCACGCGAGTGCCGGTTCGACCGGTACATCTGGTCCCACAACGCCTCACCGGCCAGTGCATCCTTGCCAATCAGGAACGGCCGCAGATCTTCCTGAGCCACGATTGCGGCATCCCGCTCAATCGGCCCGTACAGCCCATCCAGGCCAGCATCGGTGCGGATCCGCAGATAGATTGCCTTCGTAACCACGTGCCTGCTGCCGCTCGGCTTCTCGTGATATTCCGCCGGCCGCAGCGTGTCGTAAATGTCTAGCGGATTGACCTGCTGCTGCCCGTCAACACCGGCTGCTGTCTCGTAGTGTCCAGTCAACTCGATCAGTTCCACCGCGCTTATTTTCAGGGGCCCGTTACACTCCGTGCGTCCGGCACACGCAGGTGTTTCCAGTCCGAACGAAGGCCTGTTCGAGGCAAGTAGAAGGCTGGTCATTCCGCCCCACATCAGTTGCCGGCGGTTGAACGCAAAACGTCCCAAGTTCTTCATAAGCTCCTTAGTTCCCAAGTAGGTATTGCGAATCTCATCAGTGTGACGAAGCCGCCGCTGTAGTTGAGGCCCGTGGCGGATCGAACAATTCCAACCTCACACGCCAGTTTGTCGACTTGCCCGGCGTCAATGCGACCATGCCGGTGTCCATACCCTTCCACTCCGGGCCGAACGCGTCCATGTAGTTGTACTGCTCTTCCAGCGCGCAGAATGTGTCGCCCTTCGCCGACCACAAATGCAGAGTTTGAATCTCCAGCGAAAGCCCGCGCACCCGAATCGCATAGTCTCCCTTCGGGTCCGAGAGCCATGCATCGATCCCGCCCGCAGTCCGCACCGGTTTGGAGAAGTTGACACTCGTCGATGTCTCCGGCAGCAACCCGCCCACGGGCGAGCGGTAGTCATTCTTCGTGCCTGCCACCGGCGCCAATTCCCCCGTCGGACGCCCGTCGATCGTATCAACTACGCCGTACGATTCCGCCGGAATATGTACCCGCGCCTGCGAGCGATCGCCGCTTACAATCCGCAGGTACGGATGCCATCCCATCCCCATCGGCTCCGGCTCATCGCCCACGTTCGTCGCGGTAATGCTAACGTCTACAGCCTCGCCACTCAGTGCAATCACATAGTGCAGGTCAATCTTCGAGAGCCAGTACCCGTTGAAGCTGGCGGCATGGATCACAGCCATCAGAGTTTCGCCATCCTCTGTCTTCTTCACGCGGATATCCCCGGCCTTCATCGTGTTGATCAGCCCATGCACTGCGTAGTGCCCCAGATAGTCATTCGGCAGATGAATCTCTTTCCCAAGCCACGTCGCCGTAACCACTTTTTTATCGGGCGAGAGCTCACCTCCTAGCCGGCTTGTGAACGGAATCAGAAACGCCCCGCCAAACGAGTGGCTTAGATTCCCGAATGCATCCTCTCCGCTCTCATTCATCACCCGCGAGGCCTCTTCCAGCGTCGGCGACCGCAGCAGTTCGGTCTCGCCTTTACCCGGCAGGTTCGCAGTAATCTGAAACGTGTTCAACCCGCGGCCCGGAAGCAGCGTCACGGAAGTAAAGTCCCGCTTCGTCCCGTGCAACGTCGCCGTCCGATGCAACACCACCGGAGCAACTCCACCCACCAGCACCTGCGCAGCCGGAGAAGAGCCCAGTAACGCCAAAACAATTCCGCAAAGCTTCAGATGCCGCATCGTAACCTCTAACTCTCCAGCGCAACGACTTCATGGTCCAGGATCGACGGAACAGTCACCGAAATCGTTGAGCCAACACGCTCAACGGGAATCGCTTTCCCAGCAACCAGCAGGCGTGCCTGCTTCACATGCACCCCATCTGCCAGCCGGACCTTAACGGTCTGCGGACCCACCGGGAAGAAGTCGCGATACGGCCCCTTCATCGCCATCGGATTGGTCAGATTGACCAGATGAATCGTTGTCGCTGCCGCATTGCTCCACATCGTCACATCCAGCAACCCCGGCCCATCCACCTGCAGCATCGGAGCTTCATTGCTGGCCCAGCGCACAGTATTCCGCATCACCTTCAAATGGTCTTCGTTTAAAACCTCCCAGAACGTGCGATCGATATCGAAAGGGAAGTACGCGACGCGACCCTTAGGCTGTCGCAGATACAAGCAGGAGATATCAGTCTTCGCAATCCTCGGATAGACCTTCTCCATCGGCAGATCCGGATAGCTCGGAATCAGAGTCAACGGTACCTCAGCAAACTTCTCGCGAGGCTTCACCCCAAGCTGCGACACTCCATTGATAATCCGCGGAGCATCCTCCAAACCCGCAAACAACGCGTGTTTGGGAGTAGCCTCATGTTCCAGACGTATGTACGAGTTCAGCACCCGGGCATCGTTCTTCCCGGTCCAATCCACGCCAAAAAGATCGGCCAGCGCGAAGTTGCTTCGCTGCTTGCCATTCTCGTCATACAGACTCGTCTCGTAGGTCGCGATCAGGTTTCCACCTCTCGCCACAAACGCGCGAAGCTGATCACATTGCTTATCACTCAGCGCCGCAATATTGGGCAGAATAAGCGTCTTGAATCTGGCAATCGATAACGCATCCAGAAGGCGATCATGCACCATGTCGAATGGCACACGCGACTCCACCAGAGCCTGATACCAACCCAGCGCAAAGTCTTCCACCTTCGCATCAGTCTGCTGTCCACCGTAATACCAGGCGGTCTGCTGCGAGTACACAACCCCGACACTCGCCGACGATTTTCGATTGGTGAGATACCGCTGGTTCTTATCCGTCCAGACATACAAATCCTCAACGCCGCGCAGCCAGCGCTCATCGTGTAGCGTGGCTGAAAACTTGCTGAACCACGGACGCATCCCGTTCGCAAGGGCATCCAGAGCCCAGATGCGAATCTCCACGCTACTCGTCACGCTGTCCTTCCAGCGGTAAGGCTCTTCCAGTCCCACGCCGAACAGGCCTACGACTGGCTTGTCACCCATCGTCGCGCGATACTCCTTGGCCGTCTTACCCATCAGCCACGGTGCCGCCACGCCACGCCGAGCCTGCCGGTCTGCCACGAGTATCGGCGCGCGCGCGCTGGTCTGCAGCGTATCCAGCGGATTGCGTGCGCCGCTCCCGTTGTTCGGAATCATGCTCGACTCCGGATTGATCTTCCGAATCTCCGCGTTCCACGTATCGAGTACCTGGATCAATCGAGCCCGGCTCCAGACCATATGGGCATGGCGCACCGGATCCATCACATCAGCATTCATCGGCAAATCGAAACCTGTCGCCGCCTTGAAATTCGTACGGCAGTGCTCGCAGTAGCAATCGCCGGAGCCGTCCCACCGATTCAGAAAAATTCCATCCGGCTTATAACGCGACATTAACTCGCGATGCACGGCCGTCATGAATTCGAAGTTGTACGGTCCCAACCCGCAAGTCACCCACATCTCCGGCGAAGCCCAGTGGCGGCGCGGCTTCCCGTGAATATCCACGGCGATCCAGTCCGGGTGTGCGGCCTGCACATCATCGTAGGTGCCATGCGGATCGGTCCGCAGCAGCACGGACATCCCCAGCTTGCGGCATCCGGCCATCAACTCCCCAACAATATCCCGCTCCCCCAGCCACGCGCTGCGATGGTGATACGGAACTGCCGTCGGATAGTACGCAACACATCCCCCCGCGCTCAGGCAAACGGCATCCGACTTCGTCCGCTCGAAGTAGTCCATCCAAAACTTCAGATCAAAGTGTGCCGCGTCATCTTCCACCAACGTCAGTTGAGCCCATCGCATCGGCTTCGTAGCCCAGGCTGGTGACACCGCCGGATCAACCGGCGACAACGTCTGCCCCCACAACTTGGATGTAGCGTTGGCAATCGCAAGGCTCGTCCCAACTACAGCAGTCGATTGCAAAAATCCTCGTCGGGTCAGAGAACTACGGCTCATCGTGCGATTCTCCAAAAATCTCACTGCACTTTGCCGGCAGCGTTCTTCAGCACAACATTCGAAAGCACAGCAGTGTCGACCTTATCCGGCATGTGCGAGCAGAAGCCAATCCCAACATAGAATGGGCCATCCAGATGCAGGTGAATCGGTGGTCCGAACTGGTGCATCGGCTCACCATCCACGCTGATAAACAGCGCAAACTCATCGCCACGCTTTTCAATTCCAATTCGCTTCGGAATCGCCGTCACCAGGCTGTCCGGATTAGCTCCGCCCGGTCGTCCACGCCCACCAATCCGATACTCCATATCCGTAATACGAGTGTTTTTCACTGCTCGCTGCGCCAGGTGAACCATCCCGGCTCCATGCAACGCCACCAGAGCCTCTTGCGAGTCATCATCCAGACTCTGTCGGATCACCAGCACAGCCTTGCGGTCGTCGTATCCCTTCGGATCTGGATACACCATGCCCGCTGCCAGCGATACATCGCCCGACATCTTCTTCCACAGATAGCGAAACTCGTCCCGCGAGTACCAGATGTTGTATCCCGCAGAGCGGATCGTATACTGCTTCGCCGCAGCGTCGAAACTCGCGTTACCCGGCACCACCGCGCTTCCCACATCCGTCTGCGCGTCAAACACACCGATGGGAGTATTGAAGGTCGTCGGTGGCCGATGGAAGTCCAGCGGCGGTGCAACCTGTTTGGTCGTAGCCGTACCGGGTTGAGCCCACGCGGGAGCTACCGGGGGAGTTTGCGCCGACAACGGAAGCGTAGCGCAGAACAAAGCGCCACAAGCCAAATTTCGAAGGTCCATGGAGGTACTCATTTCCACTTCCGCGAGAGTTGTAATTTCAAGGGATAAGTTCGTAGCTGACATACGCCAGTCGCTTGCTGTCTGGCGACCACGACGGAACGTTGATCGTTCCCGACCCGCCCAGAAAACTCGCGAGAACCCTGATCTTTCGGTCCTTTACAGACATCAACCGCAATTCGACCTTCATATTCACCGGATGCCCCGTAACGCCCTTCTCGTAGCTCAGAAAGACAATCCACTTCCCATCCGGCGAGGGATGTGGCGACCAGTTCGGCCGGTCGTCCGACGTGATCTGCTCGACGCCGGTACCATCCGGATGTACCCGGAAAATCTGCATCCCGCCAGCCCGGTCGGAATTGAAATAGATATAGTGGCCATCCGGCGAAAAGTCCGGGTCATCGTTCACGCCGGTCCCCGTAGTAAGCGGAGTCTCTGCTCCCCCGCCCACTGGAATCGCAGAGAAGTTGCCTCCGCCATGATTGGGCCGCGTAAACAAAATCGTCTTTCCATCCGGCGACCACGAATGCCAGTATGAGCTCGTGTTCTCCGTCACCATCCTCGGCTCGCCCCCGGTAATCGGGACAACATAAACCCGCGCCCCCGCCACATCTGGCATGCCACAGGTAATAGCCAGCAACTTCCCATCCGGCGACAAGCCGTGACTTCCATTGCAACGCGTCGCCGCGCCAATCGGAATCGCCTCCGGCGTCCCGCCCGTCACCGGAATCTTCATGATCTTGCCACCCTGGTCGAAGATGAGGCTCGAGCCATCTCGCGTCCAGTTCGGCGCTTCAAAGCGTCCATCGAACTTGTAAACTGCTACAGGGCCCACAGATTTGCCGTCGATGCTGACGACCTGCAATGTGCTGGCTACGTTCGCCACAACGGGTGGAGCCTGAGCGCGCAGGCCAATGCAACTACCTAAGGAAAGTAGTAGCGAGGAGGAGAGTTTTATGATCGGAAAGAGTTTCATCGGGTCCCGAATAAAGTAGCCCCAGAGCATGAGACTTGGCAAGAAAATAACCCTGAGTCATCAAACACCCCATCCGGCAGACGCTCAACGCAAGGCTAGAGCTCGATGAATTCTGCGATCAGTAACTCAAAACGACTCCAAGACAGCCTTAAACAGAAAAGCCCCACAATAAAGTGGGGTTCTGTGGGGTACATTCACCCTAATTGGTTGCGGGGGTAGGATTTTGAGCTTGCCCTCAGAACGCGCCAACCTTCCACCCAAGCCGCCACGCTCCAAACTCGAACCGCACAGGGAACTGATCCGGGAGCTGCGCCGCAAAGGGCGGACGTACCGTGAGGTCTCCCGGCTCTTCGCTGAGCGGGTCGGCTTCTATGTGGCTCCGAGCACCCTCCACTCCTTCGTCAAGGTACGCGCTCGCCACCGGAAGCAGATTCAGTTTGAACTGCCCTCGCTGGAGCTTGCCGGAATGCAGTCCGCTCCCAACGACCGTGTAGCGGCGTTCAAGGCCAAGCCGACGGCGCAGGAAGCGAAGCGGACTCGCTTCGTCTTCCACGAAAACGAACCTCTCACCCTGATCACTGAAGGAGGTATGCAATGACAACGAATTCAAAGCGTGTGGTCTTTGCGATGGGCGGCAAGGGTGGCGTCGGCAAGACGGGCGTCATGGTCGCTCTGGCAGAGTGGTTTGAGGCGAACGAGATCCCCGTAACGCTGCTCGACCTCGATACTGAGAACAACGCCCGTGGCTCGCTCAAGCACTTCTTCAACGGCGAAGTGACGAAGGTCAACATCCACACTCCGGCGGGGCTGGATGCGTTTGTCGATCATCTCGACGGCGGCTCGGAGATCATCCTGGCCTGGGCCGACCGGCTACAGGATCGGGTGCAATACGTGGTCGTGGAGAACGCCACAAGCACTCTGTCAGACTTCACCTACTGGCGTTCAACAGAGCAGGCGAAGCGCTTCCGTGAGGCGTTCTCGCCCACGGTGCTTCATATGGAGTTCCGGCTCGCCGAACTGGAGAATCCGGTACGCCAGCACGGCATCAAGCTCGGTGACGTAGCGGATCGCAAGTCATCGGTAGAGGAGCTGAAACGTGCATCGCTGGTGATGCGCGCTCAGAGCTATCGGCGCAGGCTCTTCTCTGAGTTCGACCGGACGAAGGAGGTCTTTCTGCCATGAGCGCATCTACCTTGTTGCCCGATCAATCCGAAGCGAAGGCGGGGGAGTCGACTCTGTCCGACTCTCTCGCTCGGCTTGTGCCAGAGGAACTGCAGACGGCGTACTACCGTGTTCTGGCACACACGCGAACACTGAGCCCGGATGACGCTGACCTGCCCCCTTTTTCTCAACCATTCATGACTGGAGTTTTCTGTGTTCTGTAGCTGGTTGTGGTGGTCGAGGCTAGCTGGAACTCTCTCGGCGTGCG
>JAYVZU010000562.1:0-3172 GCA_043783075.1 Rhodanobacteraceae bacterium | reverse complement strand
CGCAAACCCCAAGAAACTCCGCGCCCTTAGCCACCGCTTCGCGCACAGCCTCGGTAATTCCAAGCTCCTGCAACAAAGCCGTAGCCTGAAAATGCCCGACCCCCGGCAGCACAATCTTGCTCGCAGCGCGCACCACATCCGCATCCTGCGTCACCTGCGTCTGCGCGCCCAGATACGTAAGCGCCTTCACCACGCTCGTAAGATTCCCCGCCTTGTAATCAATCACCGCAATCATCGCTATGGCCTCCGAAGGAGTTTCCAATCCCCGGTTTGCTTGTACTCAAGCACTCCACCTAGGGAAGCATCAGGTTCCTTTTTAAACGCCTTGCGCTTACTCTGTATCTCACGCGACCTGGCTGCGGCCTCAAGCGCAACGATTTCATCTTCGTGCATCACGGAGCTCACTACATGGAGCGGCTCCTTTGCAGCGCGCCGAAAAGCTTTGTGGCTTAGTTGCTTGCCTCGAGGTATGCATTTGCGGCTAGCTTTGTCATTCTCCCCATAGACATTCCGGCCGTCGAGAGCGAGGCTTGCAAGCTTCTTTTCACGAGGCGTCTTGAACTTGCTCATAGCAAACCCTTCGTACTAGGCAGCATCTCCCGCATCCGTTCATCCCTGCTGCAAGCCCCACGCATAGCCCGCGCAAAAGCCTTGAAGATAGCCTCGATCTTGTGATGATTCGATCTTCCATACATCGTCTTCACATGGACATTCGCCTTCGCGCCGCGCGCAAATCCATCAAAGAAATCCGCCACCAACTCCGTCTGGAAATCCCCAACCACCGGCACCGTGACCTGGTCATCGACGACATAAGCCACGCGGCCCGAAAGATCCACCGCTGCCACCGCGAGCGTCTCATCCATCGCCATCACAAAGTATCCAGCGCGCATGATGCCTTTCTTATCGCCCAGCGCCTCAAGAAACGCCTCACCCAGTGCAATCCCCACATCCTCTACCGTGTGGTGCTGGTCGACATCCAGATCGCCCTTGCAATCCAGCTCCAGGTCGAACCCGCCATGCCGCGTAAACAGCTCCAGCATGTGGTCAAAAAATCGTATCCCGGTCGAGACTTTATACGTCCCCTGCCCATCGACCGTCAGCGTCAACGCAATCTGCGTCTCCGTCGTATTCCGCTTCACCGTCCCAACCCGAACCACATCACTCATAGCTCTCCTCTGCGCCCTTCGCGTAACCTCCGCGACCTTTGCGTTCTTCCTTTGTCCTTAAGCCGTCCAACCAATCTCACGTAACGAAGCCTTCAACGCCGCCAGCCCCGCCGTAACCTGCTCCTCAACCCCAATCGTGATGCGCACAAATCCATCGCATCCGGGGTCCGAAGAACGATCCCGCAGCAGCACACCATGCCGCCGCATCGCCTCAACTAGCTCCTTATGCTTGGGCCCAATCCGCATCAACAAAAAGTTCGCCGCACTCGGAAAATATCTAACCCCAAGCGCATCCAAACCAGCGGCCATCCGTTCGCGTCCGCTTCGAACCTGCTCCACATACCAGTCCAGATACTCGCGATCATCCATAGCCGCCATCAGGCAGTCCAACGCCACACCGTTGACGTTGTAAGGCGATACGACCTTCCGTATATAGCCCATCAACTTCGCATCGCCCGCGATCATTCCAAGCCGAAGATTCGCCAGGCCATAAGCCTTCGAGAACGTTCGCGCAACAAGCAGATTCGGGATCGTCCCGACATCACCCATCGTCGTCTCGCCATGGAAGTGGAAGTAAGCCTCATCCACCAGCACCGCCGCATTCGGAGCCGCCGCAGCAATTTGTAACAGTGCCTGTCTGCTCACCGGAGTGCCCGTCGGATTGTTCGGCGAAGCAATCATAATCAGTTTCGTCTTCGGTGTAATTGCTGTTAGAAAACGCTCCAGCGGAAACGCCATCGACTCATCCGACTGCACGCGGCGCAGCCCACCCGGAGCCATCAGCGCAACGTTGACGTCATACATAAAGAACGTTGGCGTCCAGATCAGCGCTTCATCGTCGGCATCCAAAAACGTAGTGCAGCAAAGGTGAATCGCCTCATCCACACCGTTCGTTAGCAGAACCTGATCCGCCTGCAGTCCGAGATGTGCAGCAACTGCAACCTCAACCGGCCCGCGCTCTGGATACTTCGTCAAACCCTCAGCCGTGATCGCCTTCATCCGCTCCATCACCCGAGGCGAAGGTGCAAACGTGTTCTCGTTGAAGTCCAGCCGCAACGCATCACGCGCCGCCAACGGAGGGTGATACTCCGGCATCGCCAACACTGCCTTACGCGGCATCGGCCCAAAACTGTTGTCATCCTTCCGCGCAGCGGGAGGACCTGCTTTTGCTTCTCCAATCATCGCGCCCTCCCCAGCTTCACTCTCACACTAGCAGCATGACCCACCAAGCCCTCAGCCTCAGCCAGCGCAATCGCGTGCGGCCCCAGAGCCTGCAGACCCTTCTTCGTGTACTGCTGCACCGTGATCACCTTCAAGAAATCCATCACGCTCAACCCACCACGAACGCGACCAGCGCGCCCTGTAGGCAGCACATGGTTCGGCCCTGAAACGTAATCACCCATAGACTGCGGTGAAAACCGTCCCACAAACACCGACCCCGCATTCTGCACCCAAGCAACATCGCTCGCTGCATCCACACTCAAATGCTCAAACGCCAGCCGATTCGTAAGCTCCTGTGCTTCTGCAACCGTTTTGGTCACAAATACCGCGCCCTGTGCCACGAGAGACTGCTTCGCCAGCACATTCTGCTTCGCCTGCAGCTTCACTTCCTTCAACACCGCAGCACCCAACACCGCATTCGCAGTAATCAACACAGCCAGCGCTTCAGGATCATGCTCAGCCTGCGCAACCAGATCAGCGGCAATTCCTGCGGCATCGCCAGTCTCGCTGCAGACGCCGATCTCTGTCGGTCCCGCTGGCATGTCGATTCCGCACTCATGCGAGACCATCGCCTTCGCCGCAGTCACAAACAGATTCCCCGGCCCGACAATCTTCTCGACACGCTCAATCGTTGCAGTGCCAATCGCCATTGCGGCGATTGCCTGTGCACCGCCCATCCGGTAGAACTCTGTAACACCCGCCAACCACGCGGCTGCAAGCGTCTCCTTTGCGGGCTTCGGCGAACACACGACGATCCGCGCAACACCTGCGACCTGTGCCGGCGT
>JAYVZU010000561.1:0-3184 GCA_043783075.1 Rhodanobacteraceae bacterium | reverse complement strand
CGAAGCTGCGGGACCAGATCGTAACCGTCCACCAGATGCAGGATAAGCAGCGCATGGCGACGGCAGATAACGAGGACGCCGACGTCTTCGGGTTCCATTACGAGAACGAGATGCTGGCCGTGAACCTGTTCCATATGCGCGGCGGAAAGATTGTCGACCGGCGGGATTTCTTCTGGGAGGAGCTGCCGGAGTCTCTGGATAACTCGCTGAATGAGGGCGATGAAGAGGCGGAGACGACCACTGATGTTGACGGCGCGTTTTCGCCGGGGGCGTTCTTTTCGGCGCTGCTGAAGCAGCTTTATCTGGATCAGGCGTATGTGCCGAAGTCCGTCTATGTGCCAGTGGAGTTTCCGGATCGGGCTTTGCTGGCGGAGCTGCTATCGGAGAAGTCGAAGCATCGGATTGATATTGCGGTGCCGCAGCGGGGGGATAAGCGGTCGTTGGTGGATCTGGTTTGCCAGAATGCGAAGCAGTCTTATGACCAGCGGTTCCGGGTACTGGCTCCGAATGCGAAGGCGATTCAGGAGGCTTTGCAAGACGCCCTCACCTTGGAAGAACCGCCCACGAGAATAGAGTGTTTTGATATCTCCCACATCCAGGGGACCGAGACGGTGGCGTCGATGGTGGTGTGGGAGAACGGCGAGATGAAGAAGTCGGACTACCGCAAATTCCAGATCAAAACGGTCAGCGGCAATGACGACTTTGCGAGTATGCGTGAGGTGATTCAGCGGCGCTATAAGCGGCTACTGGACGAGGAGAAGACGTTCCCGTCGCTGATCCTGATCGACGGTGGTCTGGGGCAGTTACACGCGGCCTATGCGGCTTTGGAAGAGATCGGCGTGACGCTGCAGCCGCTGGCTTCGATCGCCAAGAAAGAAGAAGTGATCTATGTGTATGGGCAGGAAAACGAACCTGTCGTACTAGACCGGCGATCGCCTGTGCTGCACCTGATGCAGAAGATTCGGGATGAGTCGCACCGGTTTGCCGTGACCTACCATCGGAAGCGGCGGCAAATTCGGGATAGTACGTCGGAGCTGGACGAAATTAAAGGCGTGGGGCCGAGGACTCGGCAAAGACTGCTGGAACACTTTGGGAGTGTGCGGGGAATCAAGAAGGCTAGCGAGGATGCTCTGACGGCGGTGGTGAACAAGGCTACAGCGGAGAAGATTCGGGAGCACTTTGGTGGGGATTTGGTGCAGATTACGTAAAACAAGGCGTAACGGGGACCGAAGGGATTTTAAGAACGGGATAAGAACAGACAACGGCTTTTTATTTCTAAGTGCCTTTGTTTGTTTTGATCCAGTTTTCGAAATCCATTTGGTCCCCGTTCCGCCTTGCTCTGTTTCTAGTCTACGAGGCTGTTGAAGAGGAGTTTGAAGGTGCCGTAGGTTTGGGCGCGGTGCTGGGTGCGGAAGCCTACGAGGATTACTTTGCCTTTACCCATCTGGGCGGCGATCATGGCGGATTTGCCGGTGATGTTCGTTTCGCCAACGAGCCAGCCACTCTCGAGGATGTCCCGCTTTCCGTAGGTGACGATCGACGTGTATTTCTGGTTGGCGTCGTTGCTCAGAATCTGGAAGACGGGGTCACCGGAGAGGTAGAGCGCGAGTGCCTCTTTCGGCATGCCGTAGGCCAGTGGGCTGGAGTTATCGACGTCGATGTGCAGCGTCGAGCCTGGGCACCAGAACTGTTTAGGGCTGACGCCCGCCAACACGTTGCGAGCCCGGACACCGAGCTTGTCGATGGCGAAGTTGCTGGCTTGCCCCAGTGTGACGATCGTTCCGCCCTTCTGCACAAAATCCTTGAGCGCGGTGACTCCCTGCTCGCCGAAGCCGGTGCGATACTCGGGGGGCGTTGCTTCCCTGC
Organism: Rhodanobacteraceae bacterium; assembly: GCA_043783075.1. GTDB lineage: Bacteria > Acidobacteriota > Terriglobia > Terriglobales > Acidobacteriaceae > Edaphobacter. The sequence goes on along the minus strand of JAYVZU010000561.1, from coordinate 1,318 downwards.
CGCCGCCTTCGCCACCACCTCCACCACCGCCGCGGCCTGCGGCAGCGGGGGCTGTTTCGCCGGTTAGCATGGCGGTGGAGTCGTCGGGAAAGAGCATGACGTCAAACTTGGCATTCAGATCGCCCTTCTTCAGTTCGGGGTCGAACAGGTTGGTCGAATCGAAGTTGAAGTGCTCGAGCAGCCAGCGCGTCCAGCCTTCGTCGACGTTGCCTCCGCCATAGCGCTGGTAAAGGCCGATGCGCAGACGTTTAATTGCGTGAATCCCTGTGGTGGGGACGGACGCGACGGCGTTGAAATCGACGCCGGTTGCGGTGGCGATGGCTTTCATGTCGGCTTCTGAACCGCCGGTAACGAGGAAGTCGCCGGGCGTGAGGCCGGGTGCGGCGGTGTCGATGCGGCTGACCTTGATGCCCTTGGCCTGGAGTTGATTTACCGCGAGGAAGGCCGCGTCCAGCTTGGTCGAGAGCGTGTAGCCGGGTTTACCGGGGGTGAGTTGGCCGGCTGGCAGCGGGGCCGAGGTGATCAGCTTGGCCTCTACGTTGAGCGGGCCGGCGAGGTGATCGACGCGAACGCCCATCATCTCGTTGATCGCGTCTGTTGAGAGGTCGTATGGGCGGATTGGGTCGCCGTTTTTGTCGCGGGTCCAGTCGTTATCGGGAAAGAAGTTGCGGTCTAGCAGGTTCTTGATCAGGCCCATCTTGGGCTGCGCGAGTGAGATGACAAAGGTGCCAGTGTCGTACATGGAGCCGTCGGCGGTGGTGAAGGGTTTGTTGGCTTTCTCAATGTCGATTCCCTGCACCAGCAACTTCTGGATCATGAGGTTGACGGTGATGGGGTCGAGCTGATTTTTGGGGATGACGTAGGTGTTGGCGGTCATCGCGGCACCGCGCTCGGTCTGGTGTGCGGCCTTCTGGTAGGCGTTCCATAGGACCGTCTCGCGGTTTTTGGCGGCGATATCCATGGTGGCCCAGGCGGAGGTCTTCTGCATGTCTACGATCTGGCGGAGATGCCACCAGCCACCGGGCCAGGGGTCGGGGAAGATGGTCTCTTCCTCGTACTTGGGCAGGTTGCGCGCGCCGCCGGAGAGCTGCTCGGGCAGGATGTACATGGGGGTGGCGAGCTTGGCGCTTGCGGATTCGGTGAGCATGCCGACGATGTTGTGGAAGAACGTGATCCAGTGGAAGCCGAAGTGTCCCCAGCCTGAGTAGATGGCGTTGTTGATGGCTCCGGTGTAGCCGTTTTCAGACTCCTTGAGGGCCATCTGCGCGCCGTACCATGCGGTCTCGCGCCAGGTGATGGGGTCGGCTTAGGGGCGGGT
>JAYVZU010000560.1:0-3186 GCA_043783075.1 Rhodanobacteraceae bacterium | reverse complement strand
TTCGACCTCGGAACACGACGGCGTCTTCGTGCACCGCTTCGGCGTCGACGACCTCGTCACCAAAGCCGCCGAGTTCTTCGCCTGGCGTCGCTGCTACTGGACCCGCCAGCGTCTACAGAACGCCTGGTGCATGTATCTCGGCTTGAAGCAGCTGATGAAACAGCACACCTTCGACGTCATTGAGATGCCGGAGTGCGGAGCCGAAGGTTCGCTCATCACGCTGCTCGTCGACACCCCAACCGTGGTCCGCTTCCACTCCCCGTCGCGCCTGATCATGGGGTTCTACGACGTCCCGAAGCTCGACATTGCGGTCTGCTCGTGGATTGAAGACATCGCAATCCGCCACGCAACCTCGCTGACTTCGTGCTCCTCCTTCCTCGCTGACGAAGTCCACCAGAAGATGGGCGTTACCCGCCAGATCACTGTGATGGCCAACGGGATCGACTTACCGCTCTTCGATCAGGAACCGATCGCCAACCTGACCGAGCGCTACGGAGTTCCGCCCAGTCAGGTCACCATCCTGTTCGCCGGCCGCATGGAGCGGCGCAAGGGAATCCACCTCTGCGCCCAGATCGTCGAAACAATTCTCAGCCGGCACGACGTCACCTTTCTCTTCGCCGGCGAAGACATCTTCGGATACGTCGAAAACACGCTGAAACCCACGCTCGAAGGGAAACAGCTCGCCGGATCCTTCAAATATCTTGGCAAACTTGGCTTCAAGGAACTCCGTGCCTGCGCCCGCGCCGTGGATATTTACTTATTGCCCAGCCTGTGGGAAAACTGTCCCTATTCCTGCCTGGAGGCAATGGCATCCGGCCGAGCAATCGTCTGCTCGGACCAGGGCGGCATGCCCGAATTGATCGCGGACGGCGTAACAGGACTGCTCGCGAAATCGGAACATCCCGCGTCCTACATCGCGCAGCTAGAGATGCTTATCGACGATCCTGCGCTGCGCCACTCCCTTGGAGCCGCGGCACGAAACGCGGTGGAGGTTAACTTTACTGATACCTGCATCGCGGAGGTAACCACCAATGCCTATGAGATCTGTATCAAATCGGCAAATCGCAGCTGATTTATTTATGCTGTGAATCGCTCTCCCATAACCTGATTACGTCATTTGGCATGCTACTTCTGTGCGCCATTTTCAACTTTTCGCGAACTGGCCGAGTGTATACTTAGGGGATAATAGAGCGGAAATGCTCCTTGCTTCGTCATTCAACACTAAAACTGCTTCTACCATTTCCTTCCTTGTGAAATTGGGGCGTCACACATGCCTGTTTCGATTTCGGTCATCATTCCCGCCTGCGATGCCAGCGCGCATGTGACCCGATGTCTTGACGCCTTGAGTTACAGCCAATTTCCTGCATTCGAAACCATCGTCATCGACGATGGCTCTAAAGACAATACCCCCGAAATTGCAGAAAGCTTTGGCGTCAAGGTTATGCGGAATGATCGACGCAGAGGCCCAGCTTTTGCCCGCAACCTGGCTGCCAAAGAAGCCACTGGCGACATCCTCTTTTTCATCGACTCCGACGTCTGCGCCAAGGCTGACACCCTCGACAAAATCCGCGAGCACTTCGACGCCGACCCCGAGCTGTCCGCCCTGATGGGCTCCTACGACACAGACCCCTACTGCCCTGATTTCATCTCCCAATACCGCAACCTGATGCACTCCTACGTGCACCAGACCGGAGCCGTCCACGCCTCCACCTTCTGGAGCGGTTGCGGTGCCATCCGACGCAACGTCTTTGAAGAGCACAGCGGATTCAGCGAGGACTACGCCCGCCCCGCCATCGAAGACATCGAACTCGGCTATCGGCTGGTACGCAACGGCCATAAGATCATGCTCGACCGCGACCTGTTGGTTACCCACCTTAAAAAGTGGACCTTCATGGGCCTCGTCAAGACAGACATTCTGGACCGCGGGATTCCCTGGACAGAACTTATCCTGCGGGACAAGTTCATGCCCAACGACCTGAACCTGCAGCTGAGTCAGCGAGTCAGCGTCGCGCTCGTCTTCATGCTCATCGGGCTCTCCGGGACCCTAGCTGTTCTCAACGGTATCTACATGCTTCTGCCGCTCTTTGCCACTGTATTCCTCATGCTCGCGCGCTGGTGGGGCGAGATCGGCAACTACAAGCGGCCGCGGCGTGCCCTCGCAATTCTCAGCTTCACAATCGTCTGCATCTGTGTCATCGCCTACCGGCACCACATGTATGGCCTTATTCCGCCTTTGCTCGTCACGCCGGTACTTTTACTGCTACGCCACCGCTATAACCAGAGCGGCAAGCTGACCCATCTCCATCGCTGGTACGGAATCTTCTTTATCTGTTGTTCGGTGTTGGTCGCTGCCTACTACCTGCCGTCCCACCACCTCATCTTTGCGTGTTTCGCGGTCGTGGCCCTGTTGGCCCTGCTGAACAGCCAGTTCTACATATTTCTGGCCGGAAAGCGCGGCATCGCCTTCATGCTCTGTGCGATTCCCTTCCACCTGCTCTACCACTTCTATAACGGCCTTTCCTTCATCGCCGGTATCGCGCGCCACTATTACATGGCGACGACGATTCCGAATCGTCCCAAGCCGGGACCGGGTGGCGGAGACCCCACACCCGTCAATCCAACTCGCTAAACCGCGCGGGCCACTTTCAAATTCCGTCCGATGCGTCCCGTATGCTACAAGCTTTCGCTTTCGGTTTACGACCAGTTGCTGCGATGAGGGTGCGTTGAATAAGGCTCCCAAGCCTGTGCAAGAGACGCGCAGCAACACTTCGACCATACGCGAATAAGTGCGCGACCATCTCCCTGTCGGCGAGGTACATACTTATGCTTCGCAGTCATCTGGCACACCGTCCTGGACGTTTGTTGGTGGCGCTTAGTCTGATCCTTTGCACTCCATGTATCGCCCAATTCAGCGGAAATCCATCCTTCGGCTCCATCATTACCCGCAAAAAAGTTCAGCTGCGACGCAAACTGCCGCCTGTCACCAACGTGAACGGCAAGACGATCTCCGTTCGGACGCATCCCGAGAGTGGCCCTGCCGCCGAACTCCAAAGCACCATTGAAAACCTGCTGTCGCGGAGCGATTCCGGAGTCCGCGTTGAGGGCAACAATCCAGACATCCTGATCGACGGGCGAATCTCGCAATACCAAGCTCCGAGGTACGTTACGGCAGGTGCCGGCAACAGC
>JAYVZU010000559.1:0-9607 GCA_043783075.1 Rhodanobacteraceae bacterium | reverse complement strand
CGGCGGTCATCTGCAGCGAGTTCGACAACGTATCTTCGAGCACTTCCATCACCGTCTTCGGATCGCGCGGACTCGCTCCCGTCCGCAACCTTGCGGCGATCTCCTGCTCCATCGCCTCCAGCAGCCCGATGTCCGCCTCAGCATCCATGCAGCGAACGCGGCTCCAATCCCGCGTGAACCTGACCTGAGCCCGCACGTTCGCATCGGCCGCTGCCTCTCGCAGCAGTACGCCGATATTCACGAACTCGCCCTTCACCACATCCGGCACATACCGGATCAGGAAGAACTCGCATGGGACACGTTGCGGCAAATCATCCTCCAGCAGCTAACAGCTCATCACATCACAAAACGACCTACACCGGACACATCGGCGAACTGCCTCGGCATCGCCAGGGCGACACTTTTGTCCCAAAATGGGAATGGCTCGCGATTGGAGTCGCGAAACTCTCCAATCAGCTCCCGCACCCGGCTCCGCCGCTTCAACAGCGTCTCCATCAGCTTTTCAATCTCGCGGAGATCGCCGCCGTACCACTCTGGTGGCACCGCCTCGGCGATCGCCCACAGCTTATCGGCCGAAATCTCCTCGACACGCGTCAGCCACGGCTCAAAGCTCTTCCAGCCCGTCACGCCGCTGTACACGCTGTTGCGCGCATACACTCCACGCAGCGGGCTATCTGGGAACGTCCACTCGCCGGCGTTGAAGCAGAAACCCTGGTCGATGAACGTCGCGCGATACTTCCGCTCGCGAGCCTTGCGCTCGAACACCGCCTGCCGCCCGTTGCAGTTGCCGGTCCACTTATCGACCACCAGCATCCCGGCAAACTCCGCCAGATTCCGTACCTCGGCCAACTGCGCTTCGGGCAGATAATCCATCACCTGCCCCGGCATCAGCCCGCCGATAAACTGGCTGCCAAACTGCAAACCAGCGCTGCAGCGTTCGCTTTGACCCCGCCCCAACTCCAACCGCATATCAGCCGTGTTCGCAACCAGCCAATCCGTCACATCCACTACGTCGCTCTGCGGCACGGTAAGCCCCACCGCCTCGGCCAGCCGCGTCGCGATCAACTCATTAGCCAACACGCGGATGTGCTGCGGATTGTTCTGGAACTTCACCACCCACAGCTTGCCATCGGCACCCAGCATCAGCTGGCTCTGCGCCCCACCCCGCATCCGACGAATCGCCTGCACCGCCAACACCGCCACTCGCCGAACCCTCGCTATTCACCTTACCTCAACTCAAGGAAAGCAAAGCGTAACTAGGATCGAAGGGATAAAAGCGGGATAAGTACATACAAAGGCAAATGATGGGGGAAGGCAAATACAAAAGAGAAGTTGTTGCTCGTTTTGATCCCGTCTTTATCCTTCCTATCCTAGTTCCGCGTTGCTTTGTTCTTATCTCCGCCCCAACCTTTCCGCGCGCACTGCCTGGGCGACCGCCATAGCCATCAGGCAATCATCGTGCGACCCGCTCGCCGCGCCCATCTTGCCCGAGGCTCCGGTGATAAATGTCCGGCACTCCTCCAACAACCGCCGCGAGTAGAACATCTCCGGCTGCTCCGCCAGCAGCGCACCCATGCGGCTCACCATCCCAGGCTTCGACCCGGCCGACGTCAACCAGCCCGCCACGCCATCGCGTCCATAGACGTTGGCGTAGCGTTCTACACCATCGAGGTACGCGAGCACCCCGGCGCCGTGGTTGTTGCGTTCCACCGCGATCATCGCGCCACCGTACTCCCTCGCCAACGCAGCCGACACCTTTGCCAGCTCCAGCGTTCCAAGCCGCTCGCGCAGCTCCGCACATTGAAGACCTGTCGCCAGATCGATCACCTGCACCGCAGCGTAGTCTCCTTCAGACCCGCCACCCGCCGTATCAACCGCAACCAAATACTCCTTGCCCGCGATCGCCGGGAGCCAGATCTGCAGCGCGCCACCACGTCGATCTTTTACGGCAGCTGGCAGCTCCTGCAGCCGTCGCTCGATCGCTTCCACCTCGAAGCAACACTCGCCCGACGCCTTGAAGCAGCTCACCGCATCCTCGGCAAACTCCTGCCGTCGCAGGCCGCGAAAACTCTGCTCCAGGCCGCGCCGAAAGCCAATCTGCTCCGCCGAAAGGCCATGCCGCTGCATCAGGTCCTGTTCCTCTGCCGTAAACTCCGTCGCAGTCGCCGCAACATACGAAGACTCCAACCACCACGGGAAGAAGTGCCGCACCGTGCCGGTCTCATCGCCGCGCTGCCACTCGTCGTAAAACGCGCCGTGAGCGCCGTTGGGCGTGCTCTCAATCGTCATCTCCCCACGCGGAGCCAGGGCCGCACGAAGCCCGGCCAATGTTGCGCCCGCATCGCCCGGCCAACGGCTCACCTCGCTCAGGTGCAGATTCTGGATCGTCAGCCCACGCCCAGCGTTTTCATCGGCCGCGCTGACGACGCGGAACTCGCTATCGAGCTTCGGAAATACCATCTGCCCGACGTTCGCTCTCGATCGCACCAACGGCCCTTCGCGCAGCCCTGCAGGCAGGTTCTCCCACATCCGCTGCGCGACGCTGAAGATAGATTCTGCCGCCTCGCGCGTGTGCGCCACCTGCACGGTCAACACGCCGCGTTGCCCAATCGTCTTCAAAAAATAGCGCCCGGAGATCCACGTCGTCATCCCCATCTGCCGCGCCTTCAGGATAATGTTGCGGCGACCGCGTCTGCGTTCAAACTCCCGCTGTGCAGCGTTTGCAACCAACCGCCGAGGTAGCCCTTCACGATCCCGAACCCACAGCAACGCAGCGGCCACGCTCTGCGCGAATGTAACGCCGTCGGCACGCGGTGGCTCATTGTTGATTCGGTCTCCAAGCCACACCATATCGCGCTCCTCGTCCGCCAACTGAACCCTCCTGTCGTAGTGGCCAGTCGCGAGGGCCAGGCTGGAATGTCGATTCCAACCCGGCCCACGCCAGACCCTAGTTGACGCTGCAAACCACACCGTACGTCGCGCCCGCAGCCGAGGTGGCCACATGGTGCAACGTAAAGGTGTTCATCGCCAACGTGTAGTAACCGGCCAGTGTGCCAGCCACACCCGCCGCAGTTGCATTGGTCGCAGAGTAACTGCACTTGGACGTCGTGCTGAGCCCCAGGATCGTTACGTTATCCGTCGTGGCAGAGGTCAACGTAAGGTTCCCGGTCAGCGGTCCGTTCAACTGTCCAAGCGGCACCGCATCCGTCAGCGCGACCGCATTGGACAGGTTGGTGATGCGCTTCGACAGCACATTGAACGTCGAGCTTCCGGCCGTCGCCCAAGGTGTAAACGTCCCAGAGACAACCTGCCCCAGCGAGACCGTACCGCTGCTCGTGGTGAAGATCTGCTCATCGTTTGCCGCTCCAGCCTGCGTGCCCATCGATGTGGTGTAGTTGTAGATCGGCGTGGTGTTCGCGCCGTTGCTCCAACCATTGCCCGCCACTTGTCCGTTCACCGTTAAAGCTGCTCCCGACACCGGTGTAGAAGTTCCCACCGTTACGGTCGCAGGCAACGTCGCGCTTGTGGGCCCCAACTTCATCCACGGTGTGAACGTCCCAGAGGTCACACTGCCCATCGAGATCGTACCGGTTGAATTGGTGAACACCTCTTCGTCGTTGGCTGCGCCTGCCTGCGTTCCCATCACGGTGGTGTAGTTGTAGATCGGCGTGGTGTTCGCGCCGTTGCTCCAGCCATTGCCTGACGTCAGACCGTTGACAGTCAACGCTGCTCCGCTCACCGCAGACGTCGTTCCAACGGCTACGCTTCCCGTGTACAGCGCTCCTGTGCCATGCCAGTATCCATCCGGCAAAGTGATGTAGTCCGACACATGGAAGTTTGCGTTCGTCGATGACGGTGTCAGTGCATCGGCATAGGCGAACTGAATCGCCTTGCCCGAGCATCCATACAACATCGTGCCGTACAAGCCCGTGTTTGTGTCGTAGGCCTGGCCTGCGCCGAAGTTGCATCCACTGTTGCTGCCGAAGTCCAGCTTTGGAATCAGCGAGTCGGTGTAGCGCGATGGCATCTGCCAGAACGTTGGAAGATTCGTGTTTGCCGGCGCTCCATCGGAAGCCGGTGCAAACAACGAGCTACCCACGGACACGGGTCCGCCCGGCGTGCCACTTACCGCTGTCGGTACGGCGTTGATATTTGCCTCCCACACACCCGCCGCATTACGGTGCCCACAGTTGTTCGGATGGTTTCCCTGCGTCGTTGCCGGACAGTTCTGTGTGGCCGCCGCTACAAAGTCGAGGTTGGGGTTGTAAGCATTCAACAGATCGACAAACGGTACATCCAGGCCATCCCCCACCAGCCGTTGCGACACGGCGATCGAGGCGTTGTTATAGATCTGCGTCGCCGCCAGCGTGGATGCAGGAAGCTTCGCCGTTCCACCCATAAACATCCGAGGAGAGCTTACGCCGCGAATGCGCGCCGTCGTTGGGAATCCAAAGCCCAGCACCGTCGCGCCAGACGTCGCAGAGATGACGATGGTATGTGTACCCGGTGTTGTTACATATCGCGCCATACCGGCCGATACGCTATTATTCGCGGGCGCGTAGCTCCACGCAGAGCTGAACGCAGTTGCATTTGTAACCGTATCGGTTGCAGTTGCGCCGTCGACGGTTGCGGAGATTGTTCCGCCAGTCGAACGCATCACATACCAGAGATACACCACGCCGGTTTGGCCCACGACACCCGAGTACGTAAACGTACAGGTGCCTGTGCTGCAGGTCTTTCCGTTTGCACTCGCAAAGGTCGTGTCCGCCGCAGTAGTACCTGCGGACGTCACGCCGGATGCGCCAACAAGAATCTTGTTCGTACTGCTGAGCGTGCCCCATGCGTAGGCTGCATAGGTGTTCTGGTTGAAGTTCGGCAAGGCTGCCGTGCCGCCGCCTACGTTGTTCACGCTTGCGGCTGCAATCACGATCGGGTTGCCGCTATCGACCGGGTTCAGTACGGACAACACATGGTAGGCAAGGTCAGCCGATGTATCCCCGGGAACCGCCGCGTTGGTCACAGATGCGATGTTTAGGTCAGCGGCGACAAGCGCACACTGGCCAGCGGCCGGTGTCGTAGCGCCCGCGCCATACATGTACGAATCGCCAAAGCAGTCCAGCCCGTAGTAGGTAGAGCTTGCCACGGAATCAACCTGCACAGCCGGGTTCGCCGCGTTCACATTCGCGCTGCTCACCAACGTACTTCCGCCACTGCTCGCAGCGATCGTGTACGGACTTGCCGTCGTACCCGAGCCCGTCACTGTGACATTGCTACCCGCTGCGACCAAGCCCGATATAGTCCCAACCGTAGCTGCCTGACCGGTGAACGAGCCCGTAATGCTGCTCGCATTTACTGTCGTCGCGTTGATCGTTCCAGCGGTCAGCCCGGACGGTGAGAATGTATAACCCGTACCCCCCAGGTAGTAAGTCATCGTGCTGGTTTTTGGCGAGTAGTTCACCCGGTCCGCACCAGTCGCCGAGTCCAGTTGAAACAAGTCGTAGCTGGAGTTCCAACGGTTGCATCCGTGCGAATTGCAGTGCACATCAAACACCGTGCCCTCACCCGCCTGCATCTCCATCGAGCGATTCCAGACACCCAGTACATTGATCCCGCTAGTCGGCGCTGTGTGGGTTCCACCGTTGCCAAAGTAGCTGCTTGCGGGATCGGAGTTGTTGATCTGCCAACCGTACAAACCGGAGCCGTTGTTGCCGTTGTACAGTACGCCAGCGCTTTGGTAGCGAGTCGCACGCGGAGTATATTGCGTCACCTGCTCGGTATCTGCCGAGACCCACTCCTGGAAGTAGTGCGGCTGCTCCACGGTGTCTCCCGTAGCCCAGGAGATGTTGTTTGCGGCGAGCGTCATCTGCCCGTCGACAGCCTTGGTCGTGGAGTTGTAAACATTCAAGACTTCTGCCATCGGATACAGCCCATACGATCCCGTGATGTAGGTCAGCGATCCGCCAGAGCTGGTCGAATTCGGTCCACTGTTCGCGTAGGTGATCGTGTTCGGACCGGTCGTCGTAACGAGAAAACTACCGTTGTAGCTGGAGTCGCTAACGCTCTGCACATTCATCGTCAGACCGTTCAGATCCTGCGGCAAACTCGACGTCGTCGTCACAGTAATCACATTGCCGGTGCGCGAGATGGAAGCCACCACCAGGCTCGCATTGATATAAGCGCTGGTCAGCCCCTGAACGCCAACAATCGCACTATAGCCACCTGCATACAACAAGCTCGTCGAGTTCGGCGAGCCAATCACAGGGAACACCTGCCGAATGCCGTTGACCGTATCGACCTTCTGCTCAAGCCCATAGCCGCACAGACCGCCCGCGGCGACTGTAGCTCCATTGGCATGCGGTCGAATTAGTGTCAGCTGAAGATGCGTTCCATCGACTACGGTGTAGGCCGCCGTCTCGAAGTTCAACGGTCGCTGATCCGGAAATGTCACGTCGGAGACGCAGGCAACGCCGGATGTCGCGGGTAGGGCGGCCGTATTATTTGCAAAGCCAGCCGGCAGTGCGCTGGTCGCGATCGGCACCGTGACTGTGCCCGGATTGATGGAGTTAGACTGCGTTGGAATCGTCTGCGCGGTGGCAAGAAATACGCTGACCGGGAAGCTCACCCCGCTAAACGTCGCCGATGGCTGGCGGCCACCTGCAGCGCCTGCTCCAGTGAGTACGCCACCCGTGATCGCCTTCGCCGGGTTAGTGTTGACGAGGTATCGACCCTCGCCCTGCGTCCCATTGTTGGCAATCGAAGCAATCTGCAGCAACGTGGAACCTGTGCTGCAACCGCTGGCGCAGGTGCCGGTGAATACTCGCGTATCTTCAGTGAACACGCGGTCAAAAGGGTGCGACCCCTCGTCCGCATCATCGCGGAATCCACCCGATGCCTGCATGAACATTCCGCCCAGCAGACAGTCACCCACGCCATAGCAGTTCTGCTGCTCGGTGAACAACACATGCTGTCCAAGCGTGTTGTTCGTGCCGTTGATCGCAAGCCCAGTGAACGTCGTTTTGAAGTACGGAACAGTCCCCTGGATCAGCGCCGGATAGACGTTCGATCCGCCTGCCAAGGCGTCGCTGTTGATGACCATACCCGTCGAGAAAATCTGCGACGAGCCCGTTGCCACAAGCACCGATTGCGCTGTCTGCGTCGATTCCACGGTGATCGTCTTGGCAGCGTTGTTGCCGTTGGCAAGGGGTGGCAGCGGGTTCAGAAACGTCTCAGTCGTTGCACCTCCGCGCTTATCCTCAACGTGCGTCTTGTTGCTCCATGTCCTCGGAGCAACATTTTCAGCAGAGGGATACGTCTGCTCCACTGCAATCTCACACCCGCTCGTGCAACTCGCTGCCGCGTTGGCGATTCCGTTGTTACCCGCACCGGTTGCGTATTGGCTGGCATACTGCACGCCGTTCAAATCATTCACCGCCAACTGCGTTCCCGATGGTTGCGACACGGTCTGCGTCGCAGCCGGGGATGTGCTTACCTTTTGGCCCAGGCCGCTCGCAAGACCCGCAACTTGCGTGTCGACATAGTTCTTGTCGCTGGCCTGTAACGGCGAGGTCGGATCTGCCGGCAACACCAGCGGTCCCGTCATCGTGTCGCCGGTAAGCTGGACATAGGGCAGACTCGTCAGCGGTGCGCCCACGACAGCCGCGGCGATCGCAGTATCGACATACGACTTCGAGACTGTTTGCATCGCCACACTCGTCGGCAGGACGGTGCTCTTGATTGCGCTGACAGCTACAGTCGCTGTGGTGACCGGAACTACCCAGTACTCGCGCGTCACGGAGCCATCGCTCAGGTGATACACAACTGTGTAATAACTTCCCATCGGAGTCGATCCGGCGTTTGGCACCAGACGTACACTCAGGCTCCCACCTGCTGTGAGCGTGACAGACGTTGAACCCGCTGGCACGGAAGCTCCCGCCCAGGTGGTAAAGGCTGGCCAGTTGATCAACGCGGTGCCACTCGCCGCACTACCGGTCGCGGTGTAGATCGTACCCAACACTGGAGTGGTGGGGATGGACGGAGTCGTCTGCGCCAGCGCAGCCTTGCTCGTCGTCCCCATCACTCCGAACATTAGAATCCACGCCAGCCATACTTGCGCCAGCGTCCATTGGCTTCTTCTAAAACTCATTTGAATCCTCCACATCTCTCTTCCCGTCATCTGGTTCACGCGGTGTCTAACCCTTGCTAGACCGTCCGCATCATTCCCGGCAGGTATGTCCGGAAACACATCACCATCTCGCCGTCATTCGCATCCTTCACGGGCAACGCCCTAAAGCTTCCAGATAGTCGGAGGCGTGCAAGCTCACCCGAGGCCGCCTGCACTCCAACCAGGCCATCACGACTCTCTGCGGCACCGGTCATCGCCTGCAGGCGCGGATAGTGGAACGCGACAACATCACCCTGCGTGCCCTGCAAAACAAAGAGCGCCGACCACTCCTGGAAGTAACTGCCACCCTCCCGATCGCAGAAGCCAACCACGCGGCTCACCTTTATTGCTGCCGTCGGCGCACCCGCAATCAACGCAGAACCCAACGTCAGCACACCACCAGTGATCGCTGTAACTCGCGCCACGTTCAGCGTGATACGCCGTATGTAATTCGCATCCGAACTTACCAACGCCGCACTCTTCACATAGCCACCGCTTACCCCGCTACCGACATAGCCTGTCTGCGCGACATAGTCCACATCCACCGCGACGACATCGCCTATTGCAAATCCGGCAGCGGCCGTTGCGCCAACATCTAACGCAGTCGCCGATGTAGCGGTCGATCCGGCAACCAGTGACACTGCAGCAACCGCCGCGCCACCACTGCCGTTCGTTGCTGCCCCTGACTGCACCCGAAGCACGTTCATCTGCTGCACACCTGCGCTCAATGCGAGCTGTAGCTTGCCCCAGCTCTCAAACTCCAGCGACACCTGCGCCTCAACCTCTGACCTCACCTGTCCAACCGCAACACCTGGTGCGCCCGTATGCAGTGCTTCATTCTTTGTGCCGCTCTTGCGCATGAAGTGCCTACACCAGCCAAGATCCACCCACGGCGCAGGCGGTGCATTCACGTTGAATCCAGCGATGCCTGACGCATCGAAGATCGTCGCCTGCCCGGCCGCGCGGTTGACTGGCGCAAAGTAGGCGCGCACTCGCCACGTTACCGGTGCCACGCTCGCAATCAAATTACTGGCCATAACAAAACACCTCAACCTCTGCCGTCCGCTCTATGCGTTCGTCGCGCATCACTGCAGGCTTGAATGCCACATCACCCCAGAAGACATTCGTCCCGGTCATCGTGCTCGTCGAACTTCCGCCGCCCGCTATCTCCGCGACCAGCATCGAGCACGCCGTCTGTGGCGCCTTCGATATCGCCGCAACCAACTCCGCGTCCATTGCAGCTAAGGCCCGTCCGCGATCCATACCGGCCGAGCCACTCGTGCCATCGGTCGCATAGCGGATCTCGCACCCCAGCGCGATCAGCGGCATCGGACCCTGCGTATCGACTGCAAGTCCCGTCCAGCGCAGGCAAAACGCATCTGCGGGAGAGATTCCATCCACCGCCGCACCGGGCAACTCATTCTCCGTGGCAACGACGCCAGGCCG
>JAYVZU010000558.1:0-9610 GCA_043783075.1 Rhodanobacteraceae bacterium | reverse complement strand
AGTATATGCAGCCGCAGCGGATACCTCGACGCCTTCGCATCCTGCGCCAACCCAGAAACAGTTGCCAGACACACCGTCAGACACATTGCCAGCGCCAGAAAGCCGTCATTCTGGCGTAGCCAGAATCTCTGTAATTGCCGTTCGCACGCTATTTCCATTGCCAAGGGGAGTCCTCAAAGGAATGGACTGCATTCCGTCGGATCAAGTTTCAACTCCTTCCAATTCCAGCGCTTATTCCGGCGGCCCAACCGTAATCACCAGATAAGCAAGCTCCGCAGTCCCGGTATTTGCGATCCAGTGCTGATCCCCGGCGCACACCAGACCCACTTCACCTGCCTCCATGCGATGTTCCGTGCCGTTGATGAACAACGTCGCAACGCCCCGCGTCACAAACCATATCTCGCTATGCTTGTGCGTCCCAACCGCCTCATGCGGAGCCCCCGGCTGCTGCACCGACTCGTGCATCTCCAACCGAATATTCCCAGCCGCCAGCATCCCCGTCACAATCGGTTGCGACGCATGGCCCTCCTGCCCCGCCTTCGACGCCCCCGGCTTGATAATGCCCGAAGAAAGCTGCTTCAACCCCGCACCCTGACCTTCAGCCTCACGCACCAGCAGGGAACTCAAAGCCAACAAAGCCGGCATTCCGGCAGCAAACTCACGACGATCCATAATTGGTAGAACCTCCGCAAACACCATAGCACCCAGCATCCGCACACAGAAAAGGGGACCCGCGACCAACGCGAATCCCCCTATGTTTGCTACCCACTACCAACTACTCACTGTCTTTACACCGTTGTCAAAGCCAATCCAGCTGCCTTCTCTTCGGAATCAGCATTGATCGGCCGATAAAAGAGCTGGTTGTTATCCAGATAGACCTCCAGAAACGCTGGCCGCTCCTTGAGTCCGCCCGCAATCAACGCTTCCGACAATGGATCCTCGATAAACCGCTGCAGCGCCCTCCGCAGAGGCCGCGCACCATACGTCCGGTCGCTCGCCGTCTTCTGCAGGATGTACTTCTTCGCATCGTCGTTCACCGAAAGCGTGATCGCCTTGTGTACCAGGTTCTTGTTCAACTGCTGAACCAGCAGCTCGATGATCTGCATCAGGTCGCTCTCGCTGAGTGACGTGAAGATAATCACCTCGTCCAAACGGTTCAGGAACTCTGGATTGAACGTCCGCTTCACTTCTCCGCGGACGAGTTCTTCCATCTTATCCAGAGCCATGTTTTCGTCGCTCGACTGGAAACCAAGCCCCTGCTGCTTCTGCAGGTGCTTCGCGCCAATATTCGACGTCATCACGATAATCGTGTTCTTGAAGTCAACCGTATTGCCCAGACCGTCGGTCAACTGGCCGTCTTCAAACACCTGCAGCAGCAGGTTGTAGACGTCCGGATGAGCCTTTTCGATCTCGTCCAATAACACAACAGAGTACGGATTGCGCTTGACGCGCTCGGTCAACTGACCGCCCTCCTCATAACCGACATAGCCCGGAGGCGAGCCAATCAACTTCGAGACCGAGTGTTTCTCCATGAACTCCGACATGTCGAAGCGGATAAGCGCCTTCTCGCTGCCAAACAGGAACTGAGCCAGCGTCCGCGCCATCTCCGTCTTGCCGACGCCGGTAGGTCCAAGGAACAGGAAGCTGCCGATCGGACGAGCCGGATTCTTCAATCCAGCGCGTGAACGCCGAATAGCCCGCGCCAGCGCAGAGATCGCCTTATCCTGCGAAATCACCCGCTTATGCAGCTCTTCCTCGACACGCAGCAACCGCTGCGTCTCTTCTTCCTTTAGCGACGTCATCGGCACGCCAGTCCAGCGGCTGACGACATCCTCAATATCCTCGCGCGTAACTATCCCTGCGCTTGAATCATCGAGGTGGTATTTATCCCGCAGCGACCGCAGATTCTCCCGCTCCTTGCGTTCCTCGTCCGAGTAGAACCGCGCCTTCTCGAACTCGTGGTTCGCAATCGCGTTCTCCATGCGGTGCACGATGAACTTGATCCGCTTCTGAACCTCGGTCAACTCTTCGGGAAGGGAAGTCTGACGCAGCTTTACCCTCGCACCCGCTTCATCAATAAGATCGATCGCCTTGTCCGGCAGGAACCGGTCCGGAATATACCGGCTGGAGTGAGTCACCGAGAACGTAATCGCGTCGTCCGTATAGCTGACTGCGTGGAATTTCTCGTACTTCTCCTTGATCCCCATGATGATCTTGATCGCATCCTCCTCGTTCGGAGGAGGAACCTTCACCGCCTGAAAACGCCGCTCCAGCGAGCGATCCTTCTCAATCGACTTGCGATACTCCGCCGGAGTCGTCGCCCCAATACACTGAATCTCGCCTCGGCTCAACGCCGGCTTCAAAATGTTCGCAGCATCCAGCGAACCCTCGGCCGAACCAGCCCCGACCAGCGTGTGCAGCTCATCGATAAAGACGATGGAATTCTGATTCTCCATCAACTCCTTCATGATGGTCTTCAGCCGCTCTTCAAACTGTCCGCGATACTTCGTTCCAGCCACAATCAAGCTGAGATCAAGGGCCAAAACTCGCTTATCGGCGAGGAAGCTAGGCACTTCGCCGTCAGCAATCTTCTGCGCCAGGCCTTCGACGATCGCCGTCTTACCCACACCCGGCTCGCCGATCAGCACTGGATTATTCTTTGTCCGGCGGCACAGAATCTGGATTACGCGATCCACTTCCGTATCCCGCCCAACCAGCGGATCAAGCTGCTGATCCATCGCCGATTGCGTCAAATCACGCGAGAACTCCGCCAGCATCGACTGCTCGTTGCGGCCAGCTTTCTGGGCAGCAGGAGGCTTCTCCTGCGTCGTCCGCTGCAACTCTTCGCGAATCGCCGGCAGCCGCAGCCCGCGCTCGGACAGAATCTCCGCCGCAAAGCATTTCTCTTCGCGCAACAACCCCAGCAGCAGGTGTTCAGTGCCAATATGTTTGTGCGATAGCCGCTCAGCTTCTTCGGCCGCGTAAGCCAACACGCGCTTGCATTCGTTCGAGAGCGGCAGATCGACCGAAGTCGAAACCTTCTCGCGAATCGTCGTGTGGCCTTCAATCTGTTTGCGGATCGACTCAACCGATGCGTGCGACCGCAGAAATCGATTGGTCAGTGCTTTGTCCTCACGCAGCAGCCCAAGCAACAAATGCTCAGTCTCGATGTAAGGCGACCCGAACTGACTGGCCTCATAGCGCGCAAAGAAAATCACGCGCCGCGCCTTCTCCGTATAGCGTTCGAACATGCTCCCCCTTAGTAAAGCCGGCCCGTGAATCTGTTGACATCAGTGTAATCGTGGGTTGGCTGGAGCGAAACCCCCCATTAGTTGTCCCTACACTATCAGTCTGCTAGTTAGATGAACCATGTGCAAAAATGGTGCACGAACCAACTTCCCTAAACTTCACAACTTGTTCAGGTAATCGACAATTTCCTTGCCGGTCCAATCCTGCGCCCCAACAAACTTGCGCCTAATCACCCCCTGCCGGTCAATTATGTACGTCTCCGGGATCAGTACCGTCCCATACATCTGGTTCACCTTCTGATCGGCATCCCGCACCGTCAGTACATTCACATTGTGTTTGACGAGGAATTTGCGGTAAACGGTATCGTCCTGGTCCGTACTAACCGCCACCACGGAAATTCCCGGCATCTTTTGCTGTAGCGTCAACAGGCTCGGCAGCTCTTCCACGCAGGGCGCGCACCACGTCGCCCAAAGGTTCAGCACCACAATCTTGCCCTTCAACTTGCCCAGATCGACCGTCTCGACGCCGTCGCTCATCTCAAACTGCGGCGCCGCCTTGCCGACATTCCCGGGGTGATCGCCCCGGTCGCAACCCACCCCAAACGCCAGACCCAACATCAGAACCGCAACCAAACTCCGCACACTTCGCTTCATCTTCCTATAATACGAAGTCGTGGACGATCTTGAGGCAATGAATCCTTTGACATTCGAAGAATCCCTAACTCCGGCGCAAGTCGACGACGACGAACCGTCTCTTTTGCTCTCCGTCATCATTCCGGCACGCAACGAGCAGGAATCCCTGCCCGCCTGCATCGAATCCCTCGTCTCCCAGTCCGAACCCGGCTTCGAGCTCGGCAAGCAGTGGGAACTCCTCCTCATCGACGACCGTTCCTCCGATGCCACGCCAGCTATAGTCGCCGAGGCAGCTAAACTTCTCGGAGTTCGTTCCATCGCAGCCCCACCTCTCGACGAATCGCCCGATTCCTGGTTCACCGGAAAGACCAACGCCTGCTGGGCCGGCGCACAGGCCGCCAATGGGGAACTCCTCCTCTTCACCGACGCCGACACCATCCACCACTCAGGCGACCTCTCCCGGGCGCGCCACGAACTCGAGAAATACAAAGTATCGCTACTCTCCTACTCGCCACTGCAACTCACCACCGGTCTGCTGCAGCGCATGTTGATGCCTCTCGTCTTCGCCGAACTTGCCATCGCCTACCCGCCGCAGCGTGTCAACATCCCGGAAGACCGCACCGCTGCCGCCAACGGCCAGTTCATCCTCATCCGTCAGGAAGACTACTTCTCCGTCGGTGGGCATCGTGGAGTCGGCCGCAGCGTTCTGGAAGACGTCGCCCTCGCCCACAACATCAAACGCACCAAAAAAACAATCCGCTTCCGTTACGCTCCCGACGCTCTCGCCACCCGCATGTATCGCACCAACGCGGCGATGATCGAGGGCTGGACCAAAAACCTCGCGCTGCTCTTCACCCAACCAATCCCCATGGCGCTCATTGCAATGCTTGTCTTCGTGCTCGCCATCGGCCTGCCGTTTCTAGCGATCGCATCGCCCTTCCTCTTCTCCTGGCAGCGCGGAATCCTCTGGATCGTCTGGTTCCGCGGCCTATGGGGATTCTTTTCGCGGATCTCCAAGTCCAACTTCCCGATCCCCGACCGGATCCTTGCGCTCTTCGGAATCCCGGTTTTTGCCTGGCTTCTGGTTCGCAGCTACATAAAGGTTCGTGTGCTCAAAAAAGTACAGTGGAAGGGCCGTACCTACTCAACGCGGCCAAGTTGAAGAATCCAAATCGACGCTGCGCAACTCTAAGATGACGAGAGCAAATATGATTTTTCTAAGCCGCAAAGCCGAGTTCTCCGCAGCACACTTCTACTGGAACGACCAACTGTCGCCAGCGGAGAACGAGCGTGTCTTCGGAAAATGCGCGAATCGCAACGGCCACGGCCACAACTACACGCTCGAAGTGACTGTCACCGGCGAAATAGACCCCATCACCGGCTTCGTCGTAGACCTGAAGCTGCTCAAAGAAATCCTTGAGCGCGAGGTCGTCGGCGTCTACGACCATCGCCACCTGAACCACGAGATTCCCGACTTCAAAACCGTAGTCCCCACTCCCGAGAACATCGCCATCGCCGCATGGCAACGCCTCGACAATAAGATCCCCGGCGCAAGGCTCTACAAAGTCCGCATCTACGAGACACACGACCTCTACGCCGACTTCTACGGGGAGGACGCTACCCAATGAACGTCTTCCTCAACCGCCGCTACCACTTCAGTTCCTCCCACCGGCTGCACACCGACGTCCTGTCGCCCGAGCAGAACACCGAGACCTACGGCAAGTGCAACAATCCATTCGGCCACGGGCACAACTACATCGCGACGGTCCGGCTCTCCGGACCCGTTCACCCCCAGACTGGCATGGTCACAAACCTCTCCGATCTGGACCTTTTTGCCGAGGAACGCCTACTTTCGCGCTATCATCTCGTCAATCTCAACACATTGCCTGAATTTGAAACCATCGTCCCAACGACGGAAAATCTGGCCATTGAAGTGCATCGCATCTTCTCGGACTTCCCGCACGCCTTCCTTGAAAGCGTCAACGTCGAGGAGACTCCGAACAATTCATTCAGCTACATCACGCCGTCGATCTACCAGAATCAGAACTCAACTTCCGCTCCGACCACGAAAGGCAGCGCTACCTAAATGGCCCTCCCCACGGATCAGACCCTCATCGAACCCACCTCGCTCGACACCGCCTCCACGCAGGATATCTACCGCGAACTTCTGCGCCGTCTCGGCGAAGATCCCACCCGCGACGGCCTCATGGACACCCCCCAGCGTGTCGAAAAGTCCATGGACTTCCTCACCCGGGGCTACGGCCAGACTGTCACCGAAGTCCTGCACAACGCGCTCTTCGACGTCGACTACGACGAGATGGTGATCGTCAAAGACATCGAATTCTTCTCCCTCTGCGAACATCACATGCTGCCATTCTTCGGCAAGGCGCACATCGCCTACGTCCCCAACGGCAAGGTCATCGGCCTATCCAAGACCGCACGTCTGGTGGACGTCTTTTCCCGCCGCCTCCAAGTACAGGAGCGCCTAACCAGCCAGGTCGCCAACGCCATTCACGAGGCCATCAATCCGCAGGGAGTCGCCGTCATCCTCGAGGCGCAGCACCTCTGTATGATGATGCGCGGCGTTGAAAAGCAGCACTCCTCCACCATCACCTCCGCAATGCTCGGAGTCTTCAAAACCCAACTCCAGACACGCAACGAGTTCCTGTCTCTCGTCCGGGGCACACGCAGCAGCCTCTAGCGACAAAGTGCGACAATAAGAGTGTCATCCTGAGCGAAGCAAGCCGGCACTTTCGGCTTGCGAAGTCGAAGGACCCCGATCAAGTCCGCACCCGCGAGACCGCTCGGGCCTTTTCGCCTCAAGAAATCTCCCCAGCACGAAAGCAAGCACCGACCCATGTCTTTGAATGGCCTTCTGATTCTCGATAAACCCTCCGGTATGACCTCGCATGACGTAGTCTCGCTGGTCCGCCGTGCCACCGGTGAAAAGTCCATCGGACACCTCGGAACGCTAGACCCCATGGCTACCGGAGTTCTTCCCTTATTGCTCGGTCGCTACACGCGACTCGCGCAGTTCTTCGGTCAGGCCGAAAAAGAGTACACCGGCACCATCCGCTTCGGCTTCGCCACCGATACCTACGACGCTGAAGGCACCGCCTCCACTGAGCCGAAGCCCCTTACAAAATCGCTGACTGAACTGCAGGAACTCGCTAAAGTCTTCCACGGTGAGATCGATCAGGTCCCCCCGGTCTACTCCGCCAAAAAACTAGGCGGTGTTGCGGCTCATAAGCTTGCCCGAGCCGGTCTGCCCGTGCCTGTAAAGCCCGCGCGAATCACCATCCACGACTTCCGTCTGCTCTCGCTCGAAGGCGATACCGCCACCTTTGCCATCACTGTCTCAGCCGGAGGCTATGTGCGGTCTGTCGCGCACGAGCTCGGCGAACTTGCCGGTTGCGGAGCCCACCTCTCCAGCCTCCGCCGCACCCGCTCCGGAGCCTTCACGCTCGCGCACTCCATTACAGTCGACCAATTGAAAGCTGCAGCCGACGCACCAGATCCGCAAGCCGTCTTCGCCGACCTCCTACCCCACCCACGCACACTGCTGCCCGAATTCCCCTGTGTCACGGTAGACGAGCAAACCGCTGGCCGCCTGAAAAATGGCATGCAGGTCAATCTGCCCGACTATTCGCAGGCGTCCCTCATCAAAGTCTTCACCAGTCCCACAGAGCTACTCGCCATCACCCGCCGCATCGCCGGAACGTTGATGCAGCCCCACGTCGTCATCGGCTAGAAATTTGCGCCACACACTCTTGCTCGACATCTGCAGTCCTTCTGGCGAAGCCAGAATCTCAGTATTAGTCCTTGGAACTACCGCTTCAAAACGCTCTCCACCACCGGCAGCACCGTCTTCGCCACCACTTCATTCCCGCGATCCGTAGCGTGAATCCCGTCCGCCTGAATCATCCCGTCGATGCCATAAGCATCCTTCAGCAGGAAGGGAATCACCGGCAAATCGTACTTGCGTCCAAGAATCGGGTAGCTGGCAGTAAAAGCTTTTACGTAATCCGGCCCATAGTCCGGCGGCAGCGTCATCCCGGCGATCACCACCTTCGCCCCGGTCTTCTTCAGTGCCACAATCATCGTGCTTAGGTTGTTTCTGGTCGTATCGATCTTGAAGCCGCGCAATCCATCATTTCCGCCGAACTCCAGAACCACCAGTGCAGGTTTCAACTTCTCCACAATAGCCAGTCGGTCGACGCCATCTTTGGTCGTATTGCCGCTAATTCCTTCATTCACAACGCGGTAGTGAAATCCATCGAGTTCCAGGTCCTTCTGCAGAAAATCCGGATAACTCTGTCCCTCATCCGCTCCATAGCCTGCAGTCAGGCTGTCGCCAAAGCAAACGACCAGCGGGCGCATATCCGGACCCGCATCTTCGCGCGCTATCGCCGCTGGCAGATCAGGACTAGGAGCCACAGCCATGTGCTGCGGAGCCGCGCTCGCGCTCCGTTCCATATCCGAAGCCGCGCGAGATCCCGGGTCCGCCTTACATCCCGACAACCCAACGGCAACTACGGCTAGAATGAACATATACAAAGATTTACGCATATCTTCAACCATAGCAAATATGTCGCTGCGGACAAGCTTGTCGGCGCGTCTAACCGTAGGATGCAATCTTTGACGGAGAGAAATACGTTTGACGGATACCCAACCTGAAATCCAGCCAACGACCTCAGTCCCGTTGACCGATATGATCTCGGTCCGCGGCCTGCACAAATCTATCCGCAACGGCACCCGCATGGTCGACATCCTCAAGGGTCTCGACTTCGCCATCCCCAGCGGCCAGTTTGCCGCAATCATGGGGTCGTCTGGATCAGGCAAATCGACTCTCCTCGGCCTGCTCGCCGGCCTGGACACCCCATCCTCGGGCGATGTCTTCGTCAACGGAACCGCCATCTCGTACCTGCCCGAAGACAAACTCGCTCAGGTCCGGGGCAAATCGATCGGCTTCGTCTTCCAGTCCTATCAACTCATCCCGACGCTAACCGCGCTGGAAAACGTGCTGCTCCCCTACGAACTCAACGCTGACAGCCAGAGCGACGGCATGGCTCGAGCCCTCGCCTTGCTCAACAGCGTAGGCCTCTCCGACCGCCTCGACCACTACCCGGTCCAACTCTCCGGTGGCGAGCAGCAGCGCGTCGCCCTCGCCCGCGCCTTCGTTCTTCGACCACCCATCGTTCTGGCCGACGAGCCCACCGGAAATCTCGACTCCACGAACGGAGCCCACATCCTCGAACTGCTGCTAGGCCTGAACAAAACCGAAGGCACCACCCTCGTCCTCGTCACGCACGACCCCGTACTTGCCACCTACGCCGACCGCCGCATCGTCCTGAAAGACGGCCTTATCGTCTCCGACGACATCAATCTGAACCCTGCCACCCTCTAAATCTTGACCGGAACAAACAATCGGGTGCCCCATCTCCGCGCTTCTGCGGAGGTGGGAACGTAGAACTCCAACCTGCCGCTTCGAGCGACGCTCAGGAGAACAGAATGCCCAGCCTCTCCTATAAATCCGCCGCCAAGATCGCCGCCCGCGAGATGCACTCCTCGCGCGGTAAGTTCACCTTCGTCATCCTCTCCGTAGCTATCGGAGTCGCCGCGCTCACCGGTGTCCGCGGCTTCAGCGCATCTTTCCGTTCGACTCTCCTCACCCGCGCCCGCTCCATCATGGCTGCCGACCTCTCCGCCCGCACCACCCAGCAGCCCAC